>JAYVDE010000517.1:0-3772 GCA_043749575.1 Burkholderiaceae bacterium
CGAAGCGGCCGTCTTCCAGCACCCGCACGCGGCCATCGGCGAGCAGCTCATCGAGGTGCAGGACGATGGTCCGCCGCTCGGCAAAGTCGACCCAGGGGGCGTCGTGCCCGGGCGGGTACAGCAGGCCTTGCTGCACCAGGTCAGCCAAGGGCTGCGGGCGCGGTGCCAGCATCGCCAGCAGGCGGCAGCTGCGCTCGTCGATCTTGGCGCTGAAGGCGGCCAGCGCGGCGTCAAATTTCTCGCGGTCGGTGATCACCGCGCGGTGGTGCGAGGTGACCCACACCCGCGCCTCCAGCTGGGCCACCGCGGCCAGCGTGTGGCGAAAATCAGCCAGGCTGGAGGTGGCGTCACCGTAATAGGGGCCAAAGCCCGACAGGTCGATGTCGCCGATGAAGGCCAGGCCCTCGTTGTCGACCAGCAGCGCGCAGTGGCCGGCGGTGTGGCCCGGCAGGTGCTGGGCGCGCACCTGCACGCCGCCGCCCAGGGCCCAGGTGGCGCCGTCGACGTAGCCGGTGGCATCGGGCCGCGGCTGGTAGTGGAACTGCGCCTCGATGCGGCTGCGCAGGTCGGCCAGCACCGCGGCCGAGTAGCCGTAGTGCGCGCTGAGCCCGGCCCAGCTTTGCGCCGCCGCCAGGTCGGCCTCGTGCACTTGCACCTGGGCGCGGGGCACGCGGTGCAGGCCGGCCATGTGGTCTTCGTGCACATGGCCCAGGAGCACCAGGTCGACATCGTCGAAATCGGCACCGATGTGGTTGGCCACCTGCGGCGTGTCGAAGGCCACCCGGGTGTCGCTGCCGCGCACCAGCACCTGGTTGCCGTCGGGGTACTTGCCGGACTTTTCGCCCAGGTGCACCGTGACGCTGCCAAAACGCAGCACTTGTCCCGTGACTTCAGCCATCACATCTCCCATCACACGACCGATCACACGACCGATCACACCCGCCATCAAAGTGGCCATGGGCTGAGCCATCAGCCGCCCGCGGCGCCACGGCTACCGGCATGTCAGCTCAGCCGCAGCGGCTGCTGCAGCGATTCATCGGCCCACACCGCGCCCAGCGGGTGGCGCACACCGGCCTGGTGGTCGTCGATGCAGCGTTGCACCAGCGGGCTGCGCAAACGATGGGCCTGCGCACGCACCTCGTCGGGGGTCAGCCACCAGGTGCGCACGATGGGCGTGTCGAGCGCGCGGCCGGGCTCGGGCTCGCCCACCGTGCCGCAGTAGGCGAAGCGCAAGTAGGTGATGTCCTCGGCCGGCGAGGCGCTGGCGCCGTCGCCCAGCGCGGCGGCGCGCGCCGGCCGTTCGAAGCGGGCCAGGTACACGCCCACCAGCGCCTGTGGCACAAAGCTGCAGGCGGTTTCTTCCAGGCACTCGCGGGCCGCGCCCTGCTCCGGTGTTTCACCGGGGTCGAGGTGGCCGGCCGGGTTGTTCAGCCTCAGGCCCTCGGCCGTCATTTCCTCCACCAGCAGGTAGCGGCCGTCGCGCTCGACGATGGCGGCCACGGTGACGCTGGGTTTCCATCGGGTTTCACTCATGGCGCCATCCTAGCCGGCGTGGCAGTGGTCGCGCGCGCGACCGGGCTGGCGATGTTCTCGGGTAAGCTTATTGCAGGAGCCCCCACCTTCCGATGGTGGCCCGCGAGGAGATCTGCATGCAAATAGGCGTTCCGCTCGAGACGGTGGCGGGTGAAGCCCGTGTCGCCGTCACCCCCGAGACGGCCAAGAAGCTCAAGGCCCAGGGCCACACCGTGCGGGTGCAAAGCGGCGCCGGCGTGGCCGCCAGCGTCACCGACGAGGCCTACCTGGCCGCCGGGGCCGAGATCACCGACCGCGCTGGCGCCTTCGGCGCCGACCTGGTGCTGAAGGTGCGCTCACCGCAGGCCGACGAACTGCCGCTGATGAAGACCGGCGCCGCGCTGGTCGGCATGCTCAACCCGTTCGACCGCGCCGGGCTCGACGCCCTGGCCGCCGCCGGACTGACCAGCTTTGCACTCGAAGCCGCGCCGCGCACCACCCGGGCGCAGAGCATGGACGTGCTGTCGTCGCAAGCCAACATCGCCGGCTACAAGGCGGTGATGATGGCCGCCAACCAGTACCAGCGCTTCTTCCCGATGTTGATGACCGCCGCCGGCACGGTGAAGGCCGCGCGGGTGGTGATCCTGGGCGTCGGCGTGGCCGGCTTGCAGGCGATCGCCACCGCCAAACGGCTGGGCGCGGTGATCGAGGCCAGCGACGTGCGGCCCTCGGTCAAGGAGCAGATCGAATCGCTGGGCGCCAAGTTCATCGAGGTGTCCTACGACACCCCCGAGGAAAAAGAAGCGGCGGTGGGCGTCGGCGGTTACGCCAAGCCGATGCCGCCGTCGTGGTTGGCGCGCCAGCAGATCGAAGTGGCGAAGCGGATTGCCGCAGCCGACATCGTCATCAGCACCGCGCTGATCCCCGGCCGCGCCGCGCCGACGCTGATCACCGAAGCGATGGTCAAGGCCATGAAGCCGGGCTCGGTGGTCATCGACATCGCCGCCGGCAAGGGGCCGGCCAACGCCGATGGCAGCGTGGGCGGCAACTGCCCGCTGTCCGAGGCCGACCGCACGGTGGTCAAGCACGGCGTCACGATCGTCGGCGAGACCAACCTGCCGGCGCTGGTGGCGGCCGACGCCAGTGCGCTGTATGCCCGCAACGTGCTTGATTTCCTCAAGCTCGTGCTGGCCCAGGACGCCCCCGCCATCACCGTGCCGCTGGACGACGACATCGTCGTTGCCTGCCTGATGACGCAGGCCGGTGAAGTCAAGCGCAAATAACGAAGAAGAACCCGCCATGGACATCCTCAGCCCCACCATCACCAACCTGATCATCTTTGTGCTGGCCATCTACGTCGGTTACCACGTGGTGTGGACGGTGACGCCTGCGCTGCACACGCCGTTGATGGCGGTGACCAACGCGATCTCGGCCATCGTCATCGTCGGCGCCATGCTGGCCGCTGCGCTGACCGAAACCGCCCTCGGCAAGACGATGGGCGTGCTGGCCGTGGCGCTGGCCGCGGTCAACGTCTTCGGCGGCTTTCTGGTCACCCGGCGCATGCTCGAGATGTTCAGAAAGAAAGAGAAGAAGGCCCCGGCTGCCGCCAAGGGAGAAGCGGCATGAGCATGAACGTCGTCACGCTGCTGTACCTGGTGGCCAGCATCTGCTTCATCCAGGCGCTGAAAGGTCTGAGCCACCCCACCACGTCGATCCGCGGCAACCTGTTCGGCATGATCGGCATGGCGATTGCCGTGCTGACCACCGCCGCGCTGATCGTCAAGCTGGCCGGGGGCAGCGCCAGCGGCATGGTCTGGGTGCTGGGCGGGTTGCTGGCCGGTGCGGCCTATGGCGCCTGGCGCGCCAAGACGGTCGAGATGACCAAGATGCCCGAGCTGGTGGCTTTTTTCCACAGCATGATCGGTCTGGCGGCGGTGTTCATCGCGGTAGCGGCGGTGGCCGAGCCCTATGCCTTCGGCATCGTCGCCAAGGGCCAGTTGATCCCGGCGGGCAACCGGCTGGAGCTGTTCCTGGGCGCGGCCATCGGCGCCGTCACCTTCAGCGGCTCGGTGATCGCTTTTGGCAAGCTCAGCGGCACCTACAAGTTCAGGCTGTTCAAGGGTGCGCCGGTGCAGTTTGCCGGTCAGCACAAGCTCAATCTGATTCTGGGTCTGGCGACCCTCGCCCTGGGGCTGGTGTTCGTGTTCACGGGCAACTGGGCCGCCTTCTTCGGCATGCTGGCACTGGCCTTTGTGCTGGG
>JAYVDE010000518.1:0-3772 GCA_043749575.1 Burkholderiaceae bacterium
GCCTGGCACGGCGCGCCGGCCCCTTACGATGGCCGGCTCGAACCGGCCGAGCCGGGCAAGCCACCGTCCAGGAAAAACCATGCCATCCCATCCCGCTTCGCGCCGCGCGCTGCTGTTGATCGCCGCCACCGGCTTGCTGCCGGTCTCGCTGCGGGCCCAAGGCACGCCCTACCCCAGCCGCACCATCGAGCTCATCGTGCCCGCCGGCGCGGGCGGTGGCACCGACGTGCTGTCACGCGCCTTTGCCGAAGCCGCCAAGAAGCACTTGCCGCAGCCGATCACGGTGGTCAACCGGCCGGGCGCCTCCGGCATGATCGGCCACGGCGAGATGATCAACGCCAAGCCCGACGGCTACAAGCTGGCGATGGTGTTTGCCGAGATCGTGATCGTGCCGCACCTGGGGCAGACCAAACTGTCCTACGAGGACCTCACCCCCATCGCCCGGCTGAACCACGACCCGGCGGCCATCACCGTGAAGGCCGATGCGCCGTGGCACACGATCGAGGAGTTCATCGCCGCCAGCAAGGCCCGGCCCGGCGAGATCAAGATGGGCAATTCCGGTGCCGGCTCGATCTGGCACTTAGCCCATGCCGCGCTGGAGGACAAGGTGGGCGTCAAGTTCAACCCGATCCCCTTCGGCGGCGCCGCGCCGGCCGTGCTCGCCCTGCTGGGCGGCCATGTCGATGCGGTGGCGGTCAGCCCGGGCGAGGTGGCCACCCATGTCGCCAGCCACAAGCTCAAGACCCTGGCCGTGATGGCCGACAAGCGGCTCAAGGGCTTCGACAACGTGCCCACGCTCAAGGAGCGTGGCATCGACCTGGCCATCGGCACTTGGCGCGGCCTGGCAGCACCCAAGGGCCTGCCGGCCGACGTGCTGGCCGTGCTGGTCGAGGCCACCCGCAAGGCAGCCGCCGAGCCGGTGCTCAAAGAGGCGCTCGACCGCCTGAGCATGGGCTATGCCTATGCCGACGCCGAAACCTTCCGCGCCGACATGCGGCGCGACAACGAGCAGTTCAAGCAGTTGGTCAACAAGCTGGGCCTGCGGGCCTGAGCTTGGGCTTGGGAGGTCAGTAGCCGGGGCTGGCGGCCACGCCCACCGCCACTAGCAGCGTACCGGCGTCCAGCTAGCGCCGGGCCTGCGCCGGGTCGGTCATCAGGATGCCCGACGCCTTGGCCGCCTTGCGCACGGTGGCGATGGTGTCGGGGCTCAACATGGGCTTCAGGCCTTGGGTTGGAACAGCGGATGCAGCGAGCTGTTCTTGGCGTCGAAGACCTCGAGGCCCTCGTCGATCTGCAGCGTCACGCCGACCGGTCGCGTGGCCAGCAGCGGCGCAAAGTGGCCACGGACCACCGCCTCCAGCTTTTGCCCGGCCTGTTGCTGCACGGCGGCACTGCGGCCGCGCGCCATGCGCAGGTTGAGGTAGACAAAACCGTAGTCGGCGTTACGGCCCGCCGCTCGGCCGGCCGCGCCGCCATCGGCCACCGCGAAGTGCGGCGCCGGGTAGGCCAGCACCCTGGTGCCGCCGGTCGGGAAGACTTGTTGGCCGGCTTCGTCGGTGACGCTGAGCATGGCGTCGGCCAGGGCTCGGCACAGCACGGTCAGGTCGGTCACCGTTTCGAGCTTGCCGGTGTAGAGCATCACCAAGTGCGGCATCTGGGCGCCCCGCTCAAAGCCAGCCGAAGGCTGGGCAGTCCGGCGCCGACGAGGCGACTGGCTTGTGGGCGCCGCCAGGTGGCTTGTCTTGGCGGCGAGGGCGAGGGTTGAGGGTTGCCATGGGCTGACTTTCAGCGGTTGGCGCAGACGGTCAGCCTGCCGTGAAAACCGGCAGGCCGAGGCCTTGCGCGGCGGTGTTGAGCTTGCGATCAAAACTGCAGAATTTGAGCGCCGAGCCGATGACCCCGAAAGCGCGCCAGGCGCTGGCCAATTGCACGCTGTCATAGGCCCGCAGGTCCAGCCGCAGCGCCAGCTTGCCAGCCTCGGTGAACAGCGCCGCATCGGTGCCCAAGCGCTGGTAGCGGGGCCAGCTCTTGGTCAGTTCAGCCTGGGTGGCGCCGACTTGGGCGACGCTGATCTGCCCCGTGCGCCTCTTCAGGGCCAGCGCAGCACACATTTCTGTCCAAGTCACATCGCTGACCATCACCCGGGCCGACTCCTCGGCCCAATGGCGCACCAAGTCGCTGTGCTGTTCATCGAGGAACAACTTCACCAGCGCCGAGGTGTCCAGGTAGAGGATCAACCCGGTCCCCGGCCTTCGATCACCAGGTCGCTCATGGTCTTGCCATCCGGCGAAGGCGGCAGCTTCAAAGCCTTGGGCAGTTTGAAGGGCAGGGTCGCAGCTTGAGACAGCAGCCCCGACGCCAGCAGCCGGGCCATCGCCAGGTCGTCTTCGGACGGCGCGGCGGCCACCGGGTCAGCGCGCGGCAGCACCAATTCGGCCACTACCTTGCGGTGCGAGGTGATTTGCACCCGTTGCCCTTGCCGCAGCTCGGCAATGGCTTTGGCGGGGTTGGCCTTGAGTTCGCGGATCGAGATTTCCATGGTCATGGGCCTTGCGTAAAAGAGCTCACATTCTCACAGATATTCAGAAAAATGTGGTCTCAAACACCCCAGTGCGGGAGCTGGTGGCTGGCCAGACTGAGCGCCACGTTGTTGGGCTCCAAGGCCCGTTCTGGCGGTTGACTTGGCATTGCCGGCCTCGACTGCGGCGGCCACGCGGTGGGCGCGCTGCCCGACGCCGCAAGTGCGTTGCGGCGCGGCCTGGCATAACTCGTGCACAGTACAGGCCTTTCCTGCAACCCTGCGCCCCGGCCGCGCCCCGAGAACCCGCCATGACCCAGCCCCCCACCCTCGAAACCCTGACGCAGTCGAAGATCCACCTGATCGGTGGCGAAAAAGGCGGCGTCGGCAAGTCGATGGTCGCCCGCCTGCTGGCGCAGTACTTCATCGACCACGCGATGCCTTTTGTCGGCTACGACACCGACCGCTCGCACGGCGCGCTGCTGCGCTACTACGCCGGTTACGCGTCCCCGGTGCTGGCCGACCGCTACGAAGCGCTGGACGCCATCATGGAGAGCGCCGCCGACGAGCCGGGCCGGCGCGTGCTGGTCGACCTGGCCGCGCAAACCCACGCGCCACTGGTCAAGTGGATGGACGAATCCGGTGTGCTCGACCTGGCCGACGTCAGCGGCATGTCGATCTATTACTGGCACGTGATGGATGCCGGCCGCGATTCGGTCGACCTGCTGGCCAAGTTGCTCGACCAGTTCGGCGCCCGCTTGCACTACGTGCTGGTGCGCAACCAAATTCGTGGCAACGACTTCAACCAGCTCGACAAGAGCGGCGAGCAGACGCGGGCGCTGGCCTTCGGCGCGCAGGTCATCAACCTGAAGCACCTGCACGACAGCGTGGTGCAGAAGATCGACGCCAGCAACGCCAGCTTCTGGGCGGCCAAACACAGCAGCGGCAAGGAAGGCCCCGGCCTGGGCCTGATGGAGCGCCAGCGCCTGAAGATGTGGCTGAACCACGCCATGGCCGAGTTGGACACGGTGGCGGTCTGAGGCCGCGCAGCCGGCGCGGCTGAAACCGCTGCGGCGCCGGCTTCAGCCGCGCGACTGGCCAAAACCGGGGATGCGCGTCAGCACCAGCCCCGCCGCCGCGGTGCGGGTCTCGACGCCCAGCTTGGGCAGGATGTGTTCCATGTGCTTGGTGACAGTGCGCGGACTGGTGCCCAGGATGTCGCCGATGTCGCGGTTGGTCTTGCCGCGCGCCACC
>JAYVDE010000519.1:0-3768 GCA_043749575.1 Burkholderiaceae bacterium
GCCATGGGCGGGACTCCAGAAGGAGTCCGAGTATCGGCAGCTTGGCCTGGGCGGTTCAACCCTGGCTTGCGAACATCGCGATGTGGTTCTGCAGACGGCTCGCCATCCTTGATGACTCGGCCCTTGCAATCGAGCGTGGAACAAAGGCATAAATGCAACCTAATGGTTGCATGTTCGTCATAATGCAGACCATGAGTTGCATGCTGAATGACTTGTTGCCTGACCTGTTGCCTGACCTGTTGCGATGACCGACGACGAGCTCGACAACCTGCTGCGCGCGCTGGGCGACGCCACTCGCCGCCGCCTGCTCGACCGGTTGCGCGACGAGCCCGGTCTCACGCTGTCGGCGCTGGCCGATGGCTTCGAGCAATCGCGCCAGGCCATCAGCAAGCACCTGGCGCTGCTGGCCGCTGCCGACCTGGTGGTCTGCGTCTGGCGCGGCCGCGAGAAGCTGCACTACCTCAACCCGGTGCCGCTGCAGGCTTTGCCGGCGCGCTGGGTGACGAACTCGGCACGTGAGCACAGCGCTGCGCTGCACGCCTTGCAGCAGGCTTTGCAGGACGGCACGCCATGACCACCGCCGCCCCGACCCAGGTGCTGTCGTCGCGGCTGCCGGCCACGCCCGAGCAGGTGTGGGCGCGGGTACGGCACAGCGGCTTCATCGCCAACTACCTGGGCGCCACGCTGCCGGCCACCGAGCTGCGGGCCGGCCAGTCGCTGCACGGCACCGGCCGCGATGGCGCGCCGCTGACCATTGCCGTGATCGAGGCACTGGCGCCTTGCAGCCTGTCGCTGCGCGTGACCCGCGCTGCGCATCCGCTGGGCTTGCACCTGGCCATCGCCGCCTGTGCCAACGGCAGCCGCCTGACCTTGACGCATCAAGCCGCCGGCGCGGCCGTGCAAGATGCAGACCCCAGCGCTGTGCCTGGCGCTGAGCCCGGCGCGGTTGCCGACGCCGCCGCCGCCGGCGCCGCTGCCGGCGCTGCTTCAGGCACCTGCGGCCTGGCCCGGCGCCTGGCCGTGCCGCCCGGCGTCGCCTTGTCGGCCGCCGCGCTGGGCAGCCTGCCGGCGCTGGCCGCCGCGCGGGCCTACTTGGCCGAAACCGCCACCTTGATGGCGGCGTTGCGCGGCGCGCTGCTGCCGCGCCAAGCGTATGCGCTGCCGGCCGACGGCGGCTTCTCGCTGGCGCAACATGTCTGGCACCTGGCTGATGTCGAGCAATTTGGCTGGGCCCGCCGCTTCGACCGCTTGCTGAGCGCGCACAACCCGCTGTTGCCCGGGGTCGATGGCGACCGCCTGGCAGTCGAGCGGCGCTACCAGCAACGGCGCTGGCAGCCAGCGGCCGCGCGCTTTGTGCGGCAACGGCAGCACACGCTGGCCGCGCTGGCACAGTGCACGCCGGCCACGCTGCAGCGGCCGGTGCGCTTCAGCGGCCTGGCCACCATCGGCGCCGATATGTTGGCCGCCCTGCTGGCGCATGACCACGAACACCGGCTGGACCTGTCCGAGCACTTGGCCGCGCTCGCGCTCAAAGGCTGGACCGCCTTGCCGGCAAGCCCTTCACCGCCGCGTCTGCAACCGCCACTTCCACCGCCACCGCTTGAAGGCGCCTGCCCGTGAACACCACCACCCACCCCACCGGCCAAGCCGACACGTTGCGCATCTGGCTGGACCAGGCCCAGTCGCAGCACGCCGACCAGCCCTCGGTGATCACGGCGGGGCTGCGCACGCGTGCGGCGCAGCTGCCCGCCGATGCCGACGGCGCCGAGGCCATTCGGCTGGCCGAGCATGTCTGGCTGGCCCATGCCGCCGACGCGGCCGGCCTGCAGGCCTTCCTCGATGCCTTGCCGGCGGCGCTGGGCCAGGCCGCCAGCACGGCACCCAGCGTCGAGCGCGCACGCCTGGCGCTCGCCTGGCTGGCCGGCCAGCCGGTGCCGGCGCTGGCCGACACCCTCCGCTGGCGGGCTCTGCAGAACGTGGTGCTGGCGATGGCCGCGCAGGGCCGCAGTGCCCAAGCGCTGGGCCTGCTGCAAACCGACGAGGCCGCTGCGCTGGCACAGGGCCGCAGCGAGGCCGGCAAGGCCTTTGCGGCCACCGCCAACAACGTCGCCAGCCACCTGCAGGACAGCCCGCGTGGTGATGCCGCACGCGACACCTTGATGCTGCAGGCCGCGGCCCTGGCGCGGCGCGCCTGGGCCAGCGCAGGCGGCTGGATGCAAGTGGAGCGGGCCGACTACCGGCTGGCCTTGTGCCATGCCGCCGCAGGCCAGGGTGCCGAGGCGGTCGAGCATGCCCGGCGCTGCCTGGCCGGCTGCGTGGCCGCCACTGACCAGGCTGATGCCGTGGAGCACTTCTTCGCCCATGAAGCGCTGCTGCGCGCCCACCACGCGGCCGGCAACGCTGCGGCGGCTGGCGCAGCGCTGCAGCGCATGCAGGCCCTGCTGCCCGACATCACCGAGGCCGATGGCCTGCGCGCCTGGTGCGCCCGTGTGCTGGCGACCTTGCCCGCCTGAGATTGCCGGTCCGAAGCTGTCGGCCAGGGCCTGCCGCCAGGCAAATTCCGGCCAGGAAATCCCAGCCATAAACTGCCGGCCAGAAACCAGAAAGCCGGCTCGCGCCGGCTTCTGGGTCCCACCCACCGAGGCCTTGCGGCCCCAGCGGTTTCACTTCAAGTGCGAGTTGACCAGCTTGGTCAGTTCGAACATCGACACCTGCGCCACCTTGACCACTTTCAACAACTTGGCGTCGGCGTTGATCAAGGTGCGCTTGTCCTTGTCTTGCAGGTCATGCTTCTTGATGTATTCCCACACCTTCTTGGTGACCTCGGTGCGCGGCAGCGGCTGGTCACCAATGATGACGGCCAGTTCGGCGCTCGGGGTCAGCGGCTTCAGAAAGGCGGCGTTGGGCACCCGCTTCTTGGCCGGCTCTGCCGTTTTGGCGGCGGCCTTGTCGTCCAGTGCTGCCGGTGCTGCCACTTTGGTAGCCGGTGCCGCCTTCGTCGCCGCAGCGGCCTTCTTGGCCGGGGCGGCCTTCTTCGCAGTTGCCATATTGATTCTCTCCATCATGATTGGTTGATGTGCGGAGGCCTGGGCCGTGGGCTGCATGAACCCACGTTTCTCTCTGGGCCTCGACGCAGGCGATGGTACTGCCAGCCATCGGTGCTGAGAAGCAGTATTGCCTCGTGAAACACGCTATGCACCCCGGTGAAAGCTGCTTTTGTCGCCGCCATGCATCACCTGCGGCAGACGGCCCTTGTTTCGAGGCGTCAACAGCCCCTCGGCAAGCCGTATCGGCGGCGTTATGCTGCTGGGCATGAAACTGATCGTTCGATGGTTGTTGCTGGCCGCAGCGCTGTTGCTGGTGGCCAAGGTCTACCCCGGCGTGACGGTCGCCAGCTTCAGTTCGGCCATGATCGCGGCGCTGGTGCTGGGCCTGCTCAACACCTTAGTGCGGCCGCTGCTGGTGCTGCTGACACTGCCGGTCACGCTGATCACGCTGGGGCTGTTTCTGTTCGTGATCAACGCGCTGATGTTCTGGTCGGCCTCGGGCCTGCTCAGCGGCTTCAACGTCGCCGGCTTCAGCGCGGCGCTGATCGGCTCGGTGATCTACAGCCTGTGCGGCATGGTGATCGACGTGGCGATGGAGCGCTTGTTCAACCACGCCGAAGGCTAGTAGTCCGTTTCACCAAAAACACGACATGAAATCGCGTCTTTTTCCGCCATGCGTCGTTGCATCCCCTTGCCGCACTGGCAGTGCGACTGCGGGTCT
>JAYVDE010000520.1:0-3765 GCA_043749575.1 Burkholderiaceae bacterium
GGCGGTGGGCCAGATCGTCACCTTCGGCACCATGGCGGCCAAGGCCGCGCTGCGCGACGTGGGCCGGGTGCTGGGCATGGGCTACGGCCATGTCGACAGCATCGCCAAGCTGATCCCGGCGCCCCCTGGCAAGACGGTGACGCTGGCGCGGTTGCCGCAACTGCCCGACAAGCCCGACGACAGCTTGGTCTACGCCCGCAAGGAAGCGCCTGAACTCGACCAGCGCGAAGCCGCCGAAGAAGAGGTGGCCGAGCTGCTGAGCCTGGCGATGCGGGTCGAAGGCATCGTGCGCAACATCGGCATGCATGCCGGCGGCGTGCTGATCGCGCCGGGCAAGATCACCGACTTCTGCCCGCTCTACCAGCAGCCCGGCAGCGATTCGGCGGTCAGCCAGTTCGACAAAGACGACGTCGAGACGATAGGGCTGGTGAAGTTCGACTTCCTGGGCCTGGCCACGCTGACCATCCTGGAGCTGGCCAAGAACTTCATCGTGGCCCGCCACCCCGAGCGCGCAGCCTTCAGTTACGAGACCCTGCCGCTGGACGACCCAAGGGTCTACAAGCTGTTCTCCGACGGCCTGACCGAGAGCGTGTTCCAGTTTGAATCACGCGGCATGCAGGCGATGCTGAAAGAGGCCAAACCGACCCGGCTGGAAGACTTGATCGCGCTGAACGCGATGTTCCGGCCCGGCCCGATGGAGAACATCCCCAGCTTTTGCGCGCGCAAAAACGGCCGCGAAACCATTGAGTATCCGCACCCGCTGCTGGCCACCGTGCTGGCCGAGACCTACGGCATCTTTGTCTATCAAGAGCAAGTGATGCAGTCGGCCCAGGTGATGGGCGGTTATTCACTCGGCGGCGCCGACCTGCTGCGCCGCGCGATGGGCAAGAAAAAAGCCGAAGAGATGGCCGAGCACCGGCAGATCTTCCGCGACGGCGCCGCCCAGAAGAACATTCCGGCCGATACCGCCGACCGCGTCTTCGACCAGATGGAGAAGTTCGCCGGCTACGGCTTCAACAAAAGCCATGCCGCCGCCTATTCGCTGCTGGCCTACCACACGGCCTGGATCAAGGTGCATTTCACGGCCGAGTTCTACGCCGCGAACATGACCGTCGAGATGGGCGACACCGACAAGCTGAAGGTGTTGCTCAACGACGCCAAGCTGTTCGGCATCAGCTTCGAGGCGCCCGATGTCAACAGCGGCAGCTACCGCTTCGAACCGATCGACAAAAAGCGCATCCGTTATGGTCTGGGCGCCGTCAAGGGATCGGGCCAGGGTGCGGTCGAGGCGATCGTCGAGGCCCGCGATGCCGGCGGCGCGTTCCACAGCTTCTTCGACTTCTGCGCCCGCGTCGACCGCAAGCGGGTCAACAAGCGGGCGGTCGAGGCACTGGTCAAGGCGGGGGCCTTCGATAGGCTGCATGCGGAGCGCGCCATCGGCGCCGGGCCGCCCCAAGCCGATGGACCCCCCTTGGGGGGCGGCGCCGCAGGCGCCTGGGGGCGACATTCATTGTTGGCCAGCGTGGCCTTGGGCTTCGACTTTGCCGACCACCAGGTCGACCATGCCTCGCAGGGCGGCTTGTTTGACGACGGCGACCACGGCTCGTCGACCCAAGAGCCGCCGCTGGCGCAGGCCGAACCCTGGGGCATCAAAGAGCGTTTGCTGCTGGAGAAAGCCGCGCTCGGCTTCTACCTGTCGGGCCACTTGTTTCAGGAGCACGAGATCGAGGTCCGGTGTTTCGCCAAGCGGCAGATCGCCGATCTGGTCGACAGCCGCGAGCTGCAATTGCTGGCCGGCATCGTCAGCGACCTGCGCTTCGTCAATGGCCAGCGCGGCCGGGTGGCGATCTTCAAGCTCGACGACCAGAGTGAGGTGATCGAGGCGGTGGTCAACGACGAGCTGATCGAAGCCAACAAGGCGCTGTTTGTCGAAGACGAGTTGCTGATCGTGCAGGGCAAGGTGCAGGTTGACCGCTTTGCCGGTGGCCTGCGGCTCAATGTCAACCAGGTCTGGGACCTGGCCGGGGCGCGGGCGCGCTTCGGCCGCCACCTGTCGCTGACCTTGAATGGCAGCGGCGTGGGCGGTAGCGTGGGTGGTGCCACCGCGGTGGCGCCGCTGGCCGAGCTGGTGAAGACCTGGCCGGCCAAGCGCCAGACCACCGATCAGGGCGAGTTGCTGCTGGGCCTGCCGCTGCGCTTGGCTATCCACCGCGCCAGCGCCACCGCCGAGCTCGACCTGGGCGATGCCGGCCGCTTCTGGCCCACCGACGAGGCCCTGGCGCGCTGCAAGTCGCTGTCGCACGACGGGCGCGCCGCCATCGTCTATGAGGCCGGATGAAGCGCCTGCGGGTGCGGTGCAGATGCCGCTGAACTGACCCCCGCCAGCGAGCCAGTTCGGCCACTGGTCAGGGCCGTACGGGTCGCACAATCGGTCGATGTACGACGTTCCGATCACTGGCCTGGTGCTCAGCGGCGGCGGCGCCCGCGCCGGCTACCAGGTGGGCGTGCTCAAGGCCATCGCCCAATTGCGGCGCGAGTCAGGCACCGACCTGCGCCGCAACCCCTTCGGCGTGATCTGCGGCACTTCGGCCGGGGCCATCAACTCGGCCGCGCTGGCCTGCAGCGCCGACGACTTCGACGCGGCGGTTGAGCAGTTGACGTCGGTGTGGCGGGGATTTTCGGCCGAGCAGGTCTACCGCGCCGATTCGCTGGGCGTGATCCGCACCGGCGCGCAGTGGTTGACGATGGTGTCGGTCGGCTGGGCGCTGAACCGTTTTCGCCGCGCCCGCCCGCGCTCGTTGCTGGACAACGCGCCGCTGGCCGAGTTGCTGGCCCGCGTGGTGCCGCTGCAGCGGCTGCCGCGGCTGCTGGCCTCGCGCCACCTGCAGGCGCTGGCCATCACAGCGTCGGGTTACGGCAGTGGTGAACACGTCACCTTCTACCAATCAGCCGTGCCGATCGCGCCCTGGACCCGCACCCAGCGCCAAGCCGTGCCCACCGAGATCGGCCTGCCGCACCTGCTGGCCTCGTCGGCTATTCCCTTCGTGTTTGCGGCCACCGAACTGGACCACCAGGGCCAGCGTGAGTGGTTTGGTGATGGCTCGATGCGACAGATGGCGCCGATCTCGCCGGCCATCCACTTGGGCGCGCAGCGGGTGCTGGTGATCGGTGCCGGCCGCCTGCACGAGCCGCCGGGCCGGCGCGCGCCCAACACCGGCTACCCCAGCATCGCGCAGATCGCCGGCCATGCGCTGTCGGGTATTTTTCTCGATGCACTGGCGGCCGATGTCGAACGGCTGGACCGCATCAACCGCACGCTGGCGCTAGAACTTTCCGGGTGATATCAAGTACGATAACGCTGCGGAATCCTCTGCTAAGTTATGGAATGGGCCTTGGAAATGGTCTAGACATGGTGAGTCGGGTCTTGAGTTGAGTGAGCTGTTGCCGCAATTGGGAACGATCGCTGACGATATTACATTGGTGCGATCGATGCAGACTGGCGTGAACAATCATGGTCAGTCGATCTACTCACTGCACAATGGACGCATTACTGGTGGACGGCCAACGCTGGGTGCATGGTTGACGTATGCGCTAGGGAGCGAAGCCGACAATCTGCCCGCGTACATGGTGCTGACCGATCCTGGTGGGTTGCCAGTGTTGGGCACCGACTGTTGGCAAAACGGTTGGCTGCCATCGACATATCAAGGGACGGTTGTGCGTCCCAAGGAGCCTCGCATCCTCAATCTCGATGCTCCGGCCCGTTTT
>JAYVDE010000521.1:0-3764 GCA_043749575.1 Burkholderiaceae bacterium
TGTACTTTCCGGTCACGGCCGTGGTGTCGCTGGTCTCGCCGTTGCGCGATGGCAGCTGCGCCGAGGTGGCCGTGGTCGGCCACGAGGGTGTGGTGGGCGTGTGCGCCTTCATGGGCGGCGGCAAGGCGCTGAGCAGCGCCGTGGTGCAGCGCCCGGGGCTGGCCTGGCGCATGAGCGCACGCGACATCGCCGAGCTGGCGCGCGGCGCCGAGCCGGTGATGCAACAGCTGCTGCGCTACACCCAGGCGCTGTTCACGCACATGGCGCAGACCTCGGCCTGCAACCGCCACCATGTGCTGGACACCCAGCTGTGCCGCTGGCTGCTGCAGCACCTGGACCGCCAGACCGGCGACGAGTTGAAGGTGACGCAAGAGCGCATCGCGGGCCTGCTGGGCGTGCGCCGCGAGGGCATCACCGCCGCCGCATTGAAGCTGCAGCGGGCGGGGCTGATCCGCTACGGCCGCGGCTGCATCCAGGTGCTTGATCGGCGCGGCCTGGAGCAAAACAGCTGTGAGTGTTACAGCGTCGTTCGGCAAGCCTACGAACGGCTCTGCGACGGCGCCTCGGCGTGGCCGCGCCCACCGGGCGCACTGCCCAGCGTGCGCAGCCGACCGGCGCCCTTCGGCTGCACCGCCTGAGCGCAGCCTCAGCGCTGCGCTGACCGTCAGTGCCCGCTGCGCTGAGCGTCAGCGGCCGTTACGCTGACCGTCTGCTGCCGCTGTGCTGTCAGGCATGGCCGACCACCGCGTGTGGCACGTAGGGCGCCTGCAACTCGGCGATGTCGTCGGCCGACAAGCTGAGCTCGAGCGCCGCGACCGCGTCGTCGAGTTGCGCCAGTTGGGTCGCGCCGACGATGGGCGACGTGATGGCGCTGCACTGCAGCAGCCAGGCCAGGGCCACCTGGGCCCGTGGCTTGCCCAGCCGGCTGGCCACCGCGCCCAGCGCCTCGACCACCTGGCGGTCGGCGTCGGCGGTTTTGGCGTACAGCGTGCGGCCGAAGTCGTCGGTCTCCGAGCGGGCGCTGCTGCTGTCCCAGTCGCGTGTGAGGCGGCCGCGGGCCAGCGGGCTCCAGGGCATCACCGCGATGCCTTCGCTCTTGCACAGCGGCAGCATCTCGCGCTCTTCTTCGCGGTAGAGCAGATTCACATAGTTCTGCATGCTGACGAAGCGCGTCCAGCCGTGGCGCTCGGCCACCTGCTGCGCCTTGGCAAACTGCCAGGCGTACATCGACGAGGCGCCGATATAGCGCGCCTTGCCGGCCTTGACCACGTCGTGCAGCGCTTCCATCGTCTCCTCGATCGGGGTGGCGGGGTCCCAGCGGTGAATCTGGTAGAGGTCGACATGGTCGGTGCCCAGGCGCTTCAGGCTGGCGTCGATCTCGCTCATGATCGCCTTGCGCGACAGACCGGCGCCGTTGGCGCCCTTGTGCATGCGGCCGTTCACCTTGGTGGCGATGACCACCGCGTGGCGGCCGGTGTACTCCAGCAGCGCACGGCCCACGATCTCCTCGCTGCTGCCGGCGGAATAGACGTTGGCGGTGTCGAAGAAGTTGAAGCCCAAGTCGAGCGCGCGGCGCAGGAAGGGCCGGCTCTCGGCCTCGCCCAGCGTCCAGGCATGGGGGCCGCGGCCAGGATCGCCATAGCTCATGCAGCCCAGGCACAGGCGGGAGACATCGAGGCCGGTACGGCCGAACTTGGTGTATTTCAAGGCATCTCCTGAGGTGGCTGCAAGCCGGCCAGTGTCGCGCACGACGCTGGGCTAGATGACGGCATTGCCGGGCTTTCCTGCTGCAGCATTGCCAGTCGTCACTGCGGATCTGGCGTGAGACGCAGGTACAGGTCGAACGACGCGCCCGGCTCAAGTGTCAGGGTGTAGCTGCGTCTCAAGTCGCCGCAGAGGGCGGTGACGCGGTAGGTGCCCGCGGGCAAGGGCAAACAAGTCAGCGGCCCGGCGTCGTCAACCGCGCGCAACGGCTGTCCCTGCAGATCGTCGACTTGAAGTTTGAGCCGGCTCTGCGTTGCCAGCGGCTGGCGGCGCGACCACCATGCATGCAGCCGATCGAACGCAGACTCCGAGCGCACCGCCATGGCGCTCAAGTGATCTTCGGCGTGGATCAGCAGCCGCGCCGCGGCCGGCGTTGCGGGACACGAGACGGTGCGGGAATCCACGACAGGCTTTCAGTGCCGCGCGACGGCTTGGGCTGATGAACAGACCCTGACGGCCGCGATGCAGCCCGCGGTGTCAGCGGCGGCAGCTTGCGCAGCACTTGCCATGCGCCGCGCCGGATACCCGTCAGCTTGAACCCGCAGGCGGAAAACCGACGTCGTTGGTGACATCGCGGCGCCTGCGAGCGCGCTGCACCAGCGCGGCCACCAGCATGGCAGCGGTCGCCGAGCCCGCCATCAGCGGCGATGCCGTGAGCATCTGCGCCAGGCCGTCGACGGTCTCGATACTGACTTGCTGGGCGTGGTCGACCAGGGCGATGACATGAGCAGCCCGTACGCGCTGGATATCCTCGAGCCGAACGTGCAGATCCGGCCAGCCACCGCGCAGTCGGACATTGGCAAAGATGCCGCCAGCCACGGCAACCAGCGACAGGACACCCAGCGGGCGCAGCAGTTGTTCAAGCAGGTGCCCGCGCTCGACAGCGGGGGCGCACTCATAGACTTCGGCCACCCACTGCGCAATCAAGCGATCCGGGGTCTGACAAGCCACTCCGTTCAGGGCGACTTCAGGTGCAGCGTTGAGCGAATTCATGGCGTGTCATTCCTGGGTTGAATCGCCCGCTCATCGAGCTGTGAACGGGCTTCACGAACCAAGCCGGCTGCGCGGTCGCGCCCCGGACTCAGAAGCCGACCCGCACCCCGGCGGTGAACTGGTCGATGTTCGGTTTGCCGCCGAAAGCGCTCGGGCGGTAGCGTTCCCACTCACCGCGCAACGCAAGCTTGCTGGTCAGTGAGTACTGCGCACCCAAGCCCAGCTTGAGGCCATTGCCAGCACTGTCGCCGTTGGCGGTGTCCAGGTTGACGTGGGCCGCGCCAACGCGCCCGAGCAGTGACCACTTGCCGTCCACGGGGTAGAGGCCGACCGCGTCGAGGTAGATGCCGCGGCCGTCGACCTTGGCCACGCCGTTGTGAATGCGGCCGAGGTCGCCGACGCCCGCCTCGAGCGCGAAGTTCGGCGTGAGCTGGTAGCCGCCGAAAAGCTTGCCGCTGATGCCGGAACCGTGGCCAGAGATGCCATTGACGGCGTCCGGGTAGCGCGTGGTGCCCAGGCTGCCACCGACGTACAAATCGTCGGCAGGTGCGGCAATGGCGCCGAGGCTGGTCGCCAACAGGGCAGCAGCGAGGACCGTCTTGACAGGGTGGACCTTCATGGTCGATTCCTTTGCGAGTGATGCATCAGGATGGATGCACGGCGGCCATGGTCGGCGTTGCGATGCTGAGCCCCTGTGTCGAAACGCCGCCGCTGTGTTGCATTTGCAATCAAAGGCCGGGCACTTGGCAGACATGCGGCAGGAATGCGGCAGGCAACGCGCCAGGCAACGCACGCGATGCCAGGTCGGTGCCGTGGCGGCTGGCGAGCAACACTGCTGCGTGCAGCGGCGCGCTCAGTACCCCTCAGTTTTCAGCAGGTGTTGCCGAACGGGGTTGGCGGCCGGTCAGACGCAACGCCGTGCAGCAACTCGGCAAGCGCGCGCGCGAGATCGGCACGCTGCAGCGGCTTGTCCAGCAGCCGGGTCACGCCGGCGGCGGCGGGGCGCG
>JAYVDE010000522.1:0-3753 GCA_043749575.1 Burkholderiaceae bacterium
GCAGCACGCTGGAGGCCGCGCTGCGCTGCGCCAACGTGGCCGCGCGCTTTCCGGTCTGCGGCATGATTTCGGCCTACAACGAGGTCGACGACGCCGGCATCAAAGGCCTGCAGGCGGTGCTGGCCAAACGCATCACGATGACTGGCTTCATCATCTACGACCATGTGCACAAGCTGGCGGCCTACCAGGCCCGCGTAGCGCCCTGGCTGCGCAGCGGCGAACTGGTCTTTCACGAAGACATCGTGGCCGGCCTTGAGCAGGCCCCGGCGGCCTTGATCGGCATGATGAAGGGCGAGGCGATCGGCAAGCGGCTGGTGCAGGTGGCAGCCGAATAGCCTTTAAGGATCGGCCCGGGCCCGGGCCGGCCCAGTGCTCGGCTCGGCTCGGCTACCCGGCATGCCAGCCGCCGCGCCGTTCAGCGTTGCCCTAAAGCAGCACTTCGATCAGGCAGGGCGCCTGGCTGGCGAAGCCGCGCTGCAGCGCCTTGACCAGGGCGCCCGCCTCGTCCACCCGCACGCCCGCCACACCGTGGCCTTGCGCCAGCGCCACCCAGTCGAGGAAGGGCCGGTCCAGCGTCAGCATGTCGGTCGCTTTCTGGCCGCTGATCGTCGCGCCCACGCCCAGCAGTTCACCCTGCAGGATGCGGTAGGCGCGGTTGGCGAATACCACCACCACGATCGGCAGCGATTCGCGGGCCGCGGTCCACAGCGCCTGCAGCGTGTACATCGCGCTGCCGTCGCCCAGCAGGGCCAGCACCGGCCGGCCCGGCGCGCCGATGGCCGCGCCCACCGCGCAGGGCAGGCCGTAGCCGATGGCCCCGCCCATGCCCTGCAACCAGTCGTGCGGCGCCGCGGCGGCCATCAGCGGGCCGAAGGCGCGGCCGGTGGTCACCGCCTCGTCGACCACGATGGCCTGCGTCGGCAAGGTGGCGGCCAGCGCCGCGGCCACCGATTCGGCCGTCAGCGCGCCGCTGGGCAGCGCCGGTGCCGCGGCCGTGGCCAGCTTCAAGTCGCGCGCGCTCAATCCCTGCGCGCCATGCACGCCCTGCACGCCCAGCGCCTCGGCCAGCGCCTGCAGCGCGGCGGGCACATCCTGTTGCGGCTCGGCCAGGGTCAGCAGCGCCGCGCCGGCCGGCTTCAGCTGCGAGGGCTTGCCGGGGTAGGCAAAAAAGCTGATCGGCTCGACGCTGCCGGCCAGCACCAGCGCCTGCGTGCCGGCCAGCACGGCCAGCGTGGCGTCGACCGCGTAGGGCAGCCGGCGGATGGCCGGCCGGCCCTGGCCACCGGGCATGCGCGCGTTGTAAAACTCGGCCAGCACGCGGCAGCCGGTCTTGGCGGCGATGGCCGCGGCCAGTTGCTGCGACCGCTCGTCTTGCGAGCCCGCGGCGCCGAGCAGCAACACCGCGTTGGCGCCCAGCGTTTTCAGGGTGCGGGCGGCGGCGTCGACCGCTGCGCTGGCTGCGGCAAGTGGCGCGGCGGGCCGGGCGGCCTGCGCCGACCGGCCGCCCGCACCCCAGGCGGTGTCGGCCGGCAACACCAGCGTGGCGATGCGCCCGACCGCGCCGTCGCGGGTGGCTTGCACCGCCGCCGCGCCGTCGGCGCCGACCTCGGCCGCCGTCTGCGAACTGCGCACCCAGTGCGAGATCGACCCCGCGATGCCGGCCAGGTCGGACTTCAGCGGCGATTCATAGGGCTGGTGGCCGGTGGCGTGGTCGCCAACGATGTTGAGCACGCCCGAGCGGGCCTTGCGGGCGTTGTGCAAATTGGCCCAGCCGTTGCCCAGGCCGGGGCCCAGGTGCAGCAGCGTGGCCGCCGCTTGGCCGGTCATGCGCCAGTGACCGTCGGCCGCGCCGGTGGCCACGCCCTCGAACAAGGCCAGCACACAACGCACGCCGGGGATGCGGTCGAGCGCGGCCACAAAGTGCATCTCGGAGGTGCCCGGGTTGGCAAAACAGGTGCCCACACCGCTGGCCGCCAGCGTGGTGACCAGGGATTCAGCGCCGCTCAGTTCGGTCATCGTTCAGTCTCGGGTGGTGGGGGGCAGGGAGGGAGATGATGGTACCCGCGGCTGCCGTTGATCGCGCTCGATTCCGTTGCGGGCAGCACGCCGCGGGCCCGACCAATGGACACAAGACCGCTGGCCGGGCGGCCCGTACGCTGCCCGCCAACGACGCCCCAGCGGCCCTCACTTCCGAGGCGAATCAACATGCAAGGCAGCAAGGCCACCGGCGCGCCCCCCGCGGCCAAACCGCCGTTTCGCAAGATGGCCTGGCTGGCGCGTGACATCGCGGTTGAGCGGGGCTTGCTGGCCTGGCCCAAGCTGCAGGCCTGCCGGCAACTGATCGGCGAGCCCGAAGCCAGCTACCAGCAGGTGGTCACGCACCCGGCGGTGCGGGCCTGCGTGAAAACCGGGCTGGCGGCGCACAACCTGTCAACCGGCGGCGCCAGCAGCTTGCGCAGCCCCCGGGCGCTGCTGCTGACCGAGCCGCCATCGATCGACGGCAATGAGCTCACCGACAAGGGTTACATCAACCAGCGCGCCGGGCTGGATCGCCGCGCCGCGCTGGTCGATCGGCTGTATACGGCCGTGCCGGGCGACGATGTCATCGTGCTGCGCTGAAGCCCGGCACAACCCCGCCCGCTTCAGGCGCCGTGGGCCTGCTCGTAGCCCGGCTGCCCCGGCAGCAGCACGCCGGCGATGTGCCCGTCGGCAGCTAGCTGCAGGCGCGGGTGCAGCGGCGGCAGCCGGGTCAATGCGGCGGCATGGGCCAGCAACGCGGCGGCGCTGTTGAAGGGCCGCAGCGATTCCACCGTGCTGACGGTGGCGAACTCCATCGGAAACTCACCCCGCGCCATGTCGGCCAGCGCCGCCGGCGGATGCACCCAGGCCAGCGTGGTGGTCTCGCCGGCATCGACCTCGGGCACTTGACCGGCCGGTGCACGGGCGACGAAAAACAGCGTGTCGAAGCGCTTGGGCAGCCCCACCGGCGTGACCCAATGGCTCCACGGCTGCAGCGTGCTGGTGGCCAGCGGCAGCCCGGCATCGGCCGCCAGGGCGGCCAGCGTTTCGCCGGCGTGCAGCCGCGCCCGCAGGGGCGCCCAGCCGGCGGCGGGGGCGTGGTGGTCGGCGGCACCCAGCCACAAACCGCATTCCTCGAAACATTCACGCAGCGCCGCCACAGCGTAGGCCAGCGCCTGCTCGCCCACCTCGGTCACCGTGCCGATGCGCTGGGTCAGTTGCGCAGGCGCTTCGTCGCAGGCTGCCCGGTGATGCGCGGCGCCATCGGCATCATCCACCGCACCGCCCGGAAAAACGTAGGCGCCAGGCATGAAGCTGGCCTGCAGCGAGCGGCGCACCATCAGCACCTCGAGCCCGAGCTCGCCGTCGCGAACGATCAGCGTGGTGGCCGCCAGGCGGGGTGTGACGGCGGTCGGATGGGGGCTGCGCATGGGGGGTCTCCTCGATTGAAATAGGCCAAGCCGGGGTTCAGTCTGGGGGGCTGGCCAGGACTGGCCCGGATTCTGCCGGTGGCCGCGGCCGCGGCAGGCGACTTGGACCAACACGCGGACCAACACTCGGACAGACACTGATCGCGTTACCCGGGTAGGCAGAATGCGCCGGGGGCTTGGCCCAAGCCCCCCCTGGACGGCGCCCGACCACCGCCACACGCCTCTGGAGAACACCGCATGAGCCACCCTGTAGCGGCCAAGACCGCGGGCCAGGCCAGCACAGCCCACGGGCGGGCAGGGCACT
>JAYVDE010000523.1:0-3750 GCA_043749575.1 Burkholderiaceae bacterium
TCGGTCAGGTCGTCGATGATGAACGCGCCCTGGTTGGGGTTCTCGTTCTTGGCCAGGCCCCATTCGCGGTTGATGATCAGCTGGATCGCCATCGCCCGGCGCACCGAGTCTTCGGTCGGCGTGGTGATCGCCTCGTCAAACGCATTGGTGTGCAGGCTGTTGCAGTTGTCGTAGATCGCGATCAGCGCCTGCAGCGTGGTGCGGATGTCGTTGAACTGGATCTCCTGCGCATGCAGGCTGCGCCCGCTGGTCTGGACGTGGTATTTCAGTTTTTGGCTGCGCTCGTTGGCGCCGTACTTGTCGCGCATCGCCACCGCCCAGATCCTGCGCGCCACCCGACCGAGCACGGTGTACTCCGGGTCCATGCCGTTGCTGAAGAAAAAGCTCAGATTGGGCGCGAAGTCATCGATGTGCATGCCGCGCGCGCCAAGTAGGCCTCGACGAAGGTGAAGCCGTTGCTGAGCGTGAACGCCAGCTGGCTGATCGGGTTGGCGCCGGCCTCGGCGATGTGATAACCCGAGATGCTCACCGAGTAGAAATTGCGCACGTTGTGGTGCACAAAGTACTCGGCGATGTCGCCCATCACCTTCAGCGAGAACTCGGTCGAGAAGATGCAGGTGTTCTGGCCCTGGTCTTCTTTGAGGATGTCGGCCTGCACCGTGCCACGCACATTGGCTTGGGCCCATTCGCGGATCTTGGCGATTTCGGTGTCGGTGGGCGGGCGGGCGTTGCCTTCAGGCGCCGGGGCGCTGAACTTCTCGATCTGCTGGTCGATGGCCGCGTTCATGAACATCGCCAGGATGCTGGGCGCGGGCCCATTGATCGTCATGCTGACGCTGGTGGCCGGGTGGCACAGGTCGAAGCCCGAATACAGCACCTTCAGGTCATCCAGCGTGGCGATGCTGACGCCCGAGTTGCCCACCTTGCCGTAGATGTCGGGCCGGCGGTCGGGGTCGTTGCCGTACAAGGTGACCGAGTCGAACGCGGTGCTCAGCCGTTTGGCCGGCATGCCCTCGCTGACCAGCTTGAAGCGTCGGTTGGTGCGGAAGGCGTCGCCCTCGCCGGCGAACATGCGGGTCGGGTCCTCGCCTTCACGTTTGAAAGCAAAAGTGCCGGCGGTGTACGGAAAGCTGCCCGGCACGTTGTCCAGCATCAACCACTTCAGCAGCTCGCCATGGCAGTCGAAGCCGGGCAGGGCGACCTTGCGGATCTTGCTGCCCGACAGCGTGGTATGGACCAGGCTGGTGCGGATCTCCTTGTCGCGGATCTTCACCACGTACTCTTCGCCTGCATAGGCGCGCTGCATCTCCGGCCACTGGCCCAGCAGCTTGGCGGCGGCCGGGTCTTGCTTGACCGCACGTTCGTCGGCCAGGCGCAGCACGGTGTTCTTGGCCCCCGAACTGGTCACGTGCTGTGCCGCGGCGTCGTCAGCCAGCATCTGCGCGGTGGCGTGCAATTGCTGCAGCTCACGCGCCAGCCTGGCCTGGGCGCGGGCGCGCGCCTTGTAGCCGCGCACGGTGTCGGTGATCTCGGCTAAGTAGCGGGTGCGCGCGGCCGGCACCACCGGCGTCTGGTGGGTGCTGAACTTGGTCTCGACCAGTGGCAGCCGGCCAACGGTCAGTGGCAGGCCTTTTTCGGCCAGCCGCACCTTGACGGCCTGGTACAGCGCGGTCACGCCGTCGTCATTGAAGCGGCTGGCCATGGTGCCGAACACCGGCATCTGGTCAGGCATCAGGTTCCACGCCTCGCGGTTGCGCTGCACCTGCTTGGCGACGTCGCGCAGCGCGTCGGGCGCGCCCTTGCGGTCGAACTTGTTGATCGCCACGAACTCGGCGAAGTCGAGCATGTCGATCTTCTCCAGCTGGCTGGCGGCGCCGAACTCGGGCGTCATCACGTACATCGGCACGTCGACCAGCGGCAGGATGGCCGCGTCGCCCTGGCCGATGCCCGAGGTCTCGACGATCACCAGGTCGAAGCCCGCCACCTTGGCCGCGGCCAGCACGTCGGGCAAGGCGGCCGACACCTCGCTGCCGGTGTCGCGGGTGGCCAGGCTGCGCATGTAGACCCGTTGGCCTGAATCGCCGCCAGCTACATGCCCGGCGGGTTTCGCCCAGGGCGCGATGGCGTTCATGCGGATGCGGTCACCCAGCAGCGCGCCCCCGCTCTTGCGGCGTGACGGGTCGATCGAGATCACCGCGATGCGCAGCGCGTCGCCCTGGTCGAGGCGGATGCGGCGTATCAGCTCGTCGGTCAGGCTGCTCTTGCCGGCGCCGCCGGTGCCGGTGATGCCCAGTACCGGTGTCTTCGACAAGGCCGCGGCGGCATGCAGTTCGGCCAGCAGCACGGTGTCGGCTTTGCCGTTTTCAAGCGCGGTGATCAGCTGCGCCAGCGCGCGCCAGGCGGCCTCGCTGTGGCCCTGGATGGCCGACAGGCGGGTCGGCGCGAAGGGCGTCAGGTCGCGGTCGGCGCGCATGACCATCTCACCGATCATGCCGGCCAGGCCCATGCGCTGGCCGTCCTCGGGGCTGAAGATGCGCACCCCTTGTTCGGCCAGCGCGCGGATCTCGGCCGGCACGATCACGCCGCCGCCGCCGCCGAAGACCTGGATGTGCTCGCCGCCGCGGGCCTTGAGCAGCTCGACCATGTAGCTGAAGTACTCGTTGTGGCCGCCCTGGTAGCTGCTGACGGCGATGCCCTGGACATCCTCTTGCAGCGCGGCGGTGACGACCTCGTCGACCGAGCGGTTGTGGCC
This sequence comes from Burkholderiaceae bacterium, assembly GCA_043749575.1. Classification (GTDB taxonomy): domain Bacteria; phylum Pseudomonadota; class Gammaproteobacteria; order Burkholderiales; family Burkholderiaceae_C; genus Pseudaquabacterium. Next base: position 2,753 of record JAYVDE010000523.1, read on the forward strand.
CAGGTGGACCACCTCGCAGCCCATGCCCTGCAGGATGCGGCGCATGATGTTGATGGCCGCGTCGTGGCCGTCGAACAGGCTGGCCGCAGTGACAAAGCGCACCTTATGGGTCGGGCGGTAGTTGGCCAGGGCCTTGAACTCGGCGGACAGGTCGGTCATGGTGTGGTCTCCTGGGGCGGCGTCGCTGCGGGGTGGCGGCGCTCGGGATGCAGGTGGCACAAACGCTCATTGCCCCGACGCGAATAGCCACAGTCGGCCATGCTACCTGCCCACCGCCCCGGCCGAACGCAGCGTGTTGATCGCCTTCGCCTGCCGCGCCCAGCGCTCGCGCGACGCTGGCTTCAACGACGCCAGCACTTGTTGACGCGCCTTGCGCAAGTGGGCCGGCAGCGCGCTCGGTCGCTGGCGCACGGCGGCCCGGCATTTGACGGCGCTTTTGGCGCCTGTATAGACTGCACCCTGCCATGAATAAAGCCTTCACCCGAGAGCCCGAAGCGTCGGCCGACGATGACGACGACGACGGCCCCGGCCTGCCGCCGCTGCCACCCGGCGGCAAGAACTACATCACCCCGGCCGGCTACCGCCGGCTGCGCAGTGAGCTGATGGCGCTGATCGACGCCGAGCGGCCGAAGATCGTCGAGATCGTGTCGTGGGCAGCGAAGAACGGCGACCGATCAGAAAACGGTGACTACCTCTACGGCAAGAAGCGGCTGCGCGAGATCGACCGCCGCATCCGCTTCCTGACCCGCCGGCTCGAGATTGCCGAGGTCGCCGACCCGACGTTGCACCACGGCCATGACCAGATCTTTTTCGGTGCCACCGTGACCTATGCCAACGGCCGGGGCGTTGAGCGGACCATCACCATCAAGGGCATTGACGAAGCCGACAACCTGGCCGGCGAGGTGAGCTGGATCTCGCCGATCGCCCGCGCGCTGCTGAAGGCCCGCGAAGGCGACGAGGTCAAGCTGCAGACGCCGGGCGGGGTCGAGGTGCTGGAG
>JAYVDE010000524.1:0-3748 GCA_043749575.1 Burkholderiaceae bacterium
GTCCAGCTCCAGGGTTCGGAAAGACGGCAAGGCGCGCAGGCGGTCCAGCGCCACCTGCTCGCCCAAGGCGTTGAAAAGCGGTGTTGCGCCCGCGCGGGCACGGTGCCCAGTGGGCCGCGTGGCAAGAAATGCCGCTTGCAAAGCCTGTTTCGGCTCAGCCAAGTGCTCGATCGCGGCAACGTGCGCCGGCAGCCCCAGCGCGCTGTCGGTCAGCGTGCTGCCAACCACGGCGCGCAGGGCATCGCCATCGGCCAGCACCCAAGCTTCGGTTTCCTGCACGGGCACCACCGCCACACCTTCGGCCCGTGGTCGGGCCGCATCACGCACCCGGCCCAGGCCGGGTGCCACCCGCTCACGCAGGGCCCGTTCGGCATCCCCGTCAGCGTCGGCATGCACAAACAACAGGTTCCACGCACCGGCAGCCTCGTGCGCCGCCTGCGCAATCCGTTCCCCACGCGGTGCAGCACGCATGGCGTGGGTGTCGTCCAGCGGCAGCACACCGCCGATCTCCACCGGTTGTGCGGCTTGCGCGCAAGCTGCCTCGCACAGCCGAAGCAGCAGCGGGCACAGGAACTGATAGTCGGTACTGCCTTCGGCGTACAGCGCCAAGCCCAGGTATTGCATGGATTCAGGCCTCGGCGCTGGCGGTGTTGAGCAGCTTTTCAACCTCGAAGTGCGAGACATGGGCCGCCGGATCGCTGCCTGAATCGATCAGCTCGCCTTGCGAGGTGGGCATCACCGGACGCAGCCGGGTGCGCCGTCTAACCTCCTTGGCAGCAGGGTCCACCACGCTGGCGGTGTCGGCAAACAACACCGGGTCACCACGCGGACGCAAGTCCGGCCCCACCAGCGCCGACAGCACCACCGGCGAGTGGCTGTTGAGCAGCAACTGGCTGAGCGGAGCAGCATCTGCCGGGCCGTACTCAGCCGGCCGCGTGACCATGCTTTGCAGGCTGCGGACCAGTTGCTTCAAGCGCGCCGGATGCACACCGTTCTCCGGCTCCTCGAAACACACCAAGCCACGGTGGCCCGGGTCATGCAACAGCGTCAGCAGCGCCAGCACGCGCAGCGTGCCGTCTGACACCACGCGCGACGAAAACGGCAGGCCGTCGCGCATTGTCAAGTCCACCCGGTATTCACTGGCCGACTTATCAAGCTCGGCATTCAGCGACATCACGCCGGGGATCAGCGCATTCAACTCGGCGGCAATATCGCTCAGTGCACCCATCGGCCGCTCTGCGGTCATTGTTTCGGCCTTGATGCGCGCCAGCACGGCCGCCAGGTTGGCGCCGTCAGGCGTCAGCAGGTCATCGGCTGTCACTGGCACCGGGCGGCGCAGCAAGGCCGGGTCCAGCTGCAGCAGGCGCCAGGTGCGCATCTCCTCGCGCAGCGCAAACAGGTGCGGAAACTCGGCATTGGTGATGCTGGACAAGACCGTGGCCTCGGCCGCGCTGGCCGGCCGCACACGACCGGCTTTGCCGTCCTGGTGCACATTGAAATTGAGACTGGCCTCCTGCCTATCGGTGGTCAGCAAGGGCTTCTTTCGGCTGTATTTGAGCTGACGCTTGCGGAAGGCTGGGGTGGGCCGGATGCGCTCGGCCCAGGCATCCTCCGGGCGCTGGATTGGCGTGGCGGCCTCAAACGCCACTTGCACCCGCTCGATGCCGGGGCGCACCTCGCGCCGCTCCAGCGTCACCTCGTAGCGCAGGCGGGTGTGGCCCAGGCTCACTTCGCTGCCCCAGGGGTCGCGCACACTGGGGTCGATCAGCACCTCGACCGCAAAGCGCATGCGGGCAGACCGGCCGTGGCAGGTGCGGCGGAACAGCTCCATCGGCTCGCCGCGCAGGCCCTTGATCGCCTCACTCACATCCTGGCTGGCCAGGTTGGACAGCAACTGGATGGCATCGAACAAGTTGCTCTTGCCAGCGGCGTTGGTGCCCAGGATGGCGACGAATGGGGCCAGATCGACCGTAAAGTCTTCAAAGGTCTTGAAGCCGTCGATCTCGATGCGGGTCAGCATGCGCTTGTCCTGGTGCGGCTTGCGGGTGGGCGGGGGCGTGATTTCGGCGCCTGGGCGGTGGCTTTGGCGGCCCTTGCGACCCGTGCAGCCTGGATGCGCGCCAGCAAGGCACACGCCGGCTCGTCGGCCGGGTCTTGCGGCACCAGTTGGCCGGAGAAGGCGCACTTGAGCAGGTTGCGGCGCTGGGCGGCGGCCAGGCGCAGGCCGCGCTCAACATCGGCTGCCAGCAGCGCGAGGGATTGCAAGTGGGCGCCTGTCTGCATGATGAGTTGGGCGATTTCAGCCGGCGGCGGCAGCGGGATCGGCATCGGGTGAAGGTCACCCAGCGAAATGCGCTTGTGCCCGGCGCCAGACTTGGTGGCCAGCTCGATACGCCGCCGAACATGGGCACCTGCAAAGCAGATGACCAACCAGTCCCCAAGCCATTGCAGCGACGGCGGCAACTTGCCGCAAAAAATGCGGTCGGGGTATTGGATGCCGGCGACCGGCAACGCGCCAACCACAGCGCAACAACCCACGTAGTCGATTGACCCGCTCAAGCGGGTGATCAATACATCGCCTGGCGCCAGGTAGTTGTCCTGCCGCTCACTCTGCGACGCCTGAAGGTAGTTGACCGCCGCAAAGTCCACCACGCCGGCACGCACGGCACTCGACTTCAACACCGGAAACGGCGTGACATCGCGGCCCGAGGTTGTGGCCGCGCCACTGTGCAGCTCGTACAGCAGTTGGCCCAGGCTTGCCCAAACCCAACCGTCTGGCAGGCCGGGCAAGGCAGTGACATCCAAGGCCACTGGCTCGACGTAGCGCGACTTCCAATCCTTGGCCTGCGCCTCGCCGTGCTGCTTGGACAGCGCAAGTTGCTTTGCTTCCCAATGCAAACGCCGCTCGACAAGGATGCGCTGCAGCAGTTGCTCGCCGGTCTCCGGCCCGGTTGAGTCGCCGGCGCGCGGCTCGTCGCGCCAGCCTGCCGTGAGACCGCCTTCGACAGCGGCCTTCAACACCGATTGCCGGTAAGCAGTGAGCTTGCGCTGGGCGGCGTGCAATTCGGCAACGCCGGCATCAAGATTTGACAGCAGCGCCTCAAGTCTCTCGACGATCTTTGCCTGCTCAAGTGACGGCGCCAAAGGCACCGCCTGGCGCAGCAAATCAAGCGCCCGCACGGCCGGATAACTGACGCCTCTTTGAAGCGCCACGACAGCGCGCAGAAACTCTTCATTGCGCACCCAGTGGTACAAAAACCGAGGCTCAACGCCCGACGCCGCGCTCAATACGCAGAAGCCCGTCGAGGCCACCGGATTCGTCAACGCTGGCACGCTGGCAATCGCCCGCAAGCCGGGGCGCACCAGCGAGAACAACACATCACCCGTCTTGATGCGCTGTCGGGCACGCGAGGGGGCGTCGCGCCCGCTGATGATCTTCGAGGTCGCCACCGTCCCGGTTGCACTGTCGATGGCACCGATATCGATGTAGCAAATCGGGGCTTCCGGGTCACTACCCGGATTGACTGCCACCACATCAACGACCAGTTCGGCCAAGGCGGGTCTGGACCAACCCACGGGCAATAGCGGGTCCATCAAGCCACCAACTCCCGATTCAACTCCTCCATCAGCCCATCAAGCTGATCCCCAAACAAGCCCCAGGCTTTTTGCAGCCCACCCCGGTCGGCCAACTCGGCAAAGCCGAAATCGTCGCGGGCGATGCAGCAACTGGCGGCGATGTGGCTTTTCA
>JAYVDE010000525.1:0-3740 GCA_043749575.1 Burkholderiaceae bacterium
GAAGCCGATGTCACCCTGCGCTCCGTCTCGCAGAGGAATCGTCTCGCAATGTTTTCGGCCCGAGCAAAAAACCTTTCGTCTTTACCCCGACCTCACACCGCCCGACACTCACTGCCGCGGCCTCGACCCACTCTTGCCGGACATGCCTTGAGCCCCACGCCCCCCCACCCCGCCGCGGTCAGCGCGCCGCTGGCGCCCAGCGCCTCGGTGCTGGCCCGCTTTTTCGACGGCGACGTCTGGCACAGCTTCAAGCAGTCGCCGATGGCCATCACTGCCGCGGTGATCGCGCTGTTCTGCGCGGTATTCGCGGTGTTTGCCGGGGTGCTGGCACCGCACGACCCGATGGACATGGCCAAGCTCGACCTGATGGACGCCCGCCTGCCGCCGGCCTGGATGGCCGAGGGCAGCGCCAAGTTCCTGCTGGGTACCGACGACCAGGGCCGCGACATCCTGTCGGCGCTGATGTACGGTTCCCGCATCTCGCTGCTGGTCGGCCTGGCCGCGGTGGCGGTGTCGGTGGTGGTCGGTGTCGGGCTGGGCCTGCTGGCGGGCTTTGTCGGCGGCCGGGTCGACAGTTTCATCATGCGGGTCTGCGACGTGATGCTGTCCTTCCCGTCGATCCTGGTCGCGCTGCTGATCGACGGCGTCGGCCGGGCGATGTTTCCCAACGCCCACGAAGCGCTGGCCTTCAGCGTGCTGATCCTGGCCATTTCGCTCACCGGCTGGGTGCAGTACGCCCGCACGGTGCGCGGCTCGACGCTGGTCGAGCGGCAAAAGGATTACGTGCAGGCGGCGCGGGTGATCGGCGTCTCGCCGCTGCGCATCATGCGCCGCCACGTGCTGCCCAACGTGCTGGGGCCGGTGCTGGTGCTGGCGACCATCCAGATCGCCTCGGCCATCATCACCGAGGCCACGCTGTCGTTCCTGGGCGTCGGGGTGCCGCCGACCTCGCCGTCGCTGGGCACGCTGATCCGGGTCGGCCAGGACTTTTTGTTCTCCGGCGAATGGTGGATCACCATCTTCCCGGGGCTGGTGCTGGTGCTGATCGCGCTGAGTGTCAACCTGCTCGGCGATTGGCTGCGTGATGCGCTCAACCCGCGTTTGCGTTGATGGCGGCCCCTGCCCCCACCTCCACCCCAAGATGACCACCCCTCTGCTTGAAGTACGCCACCTGCGGGTGGAATTTCCGACCCGCCGCGGCACCCTGCTGGCGCTGGACGACGTGTCCTTCGACATCGCGCCCGGCGAGATCCTGGGCGTGGTGGGCGAGTCGGGGGCTGGCAAGTCGCTCACCGGCGCGGCCATCATCGGCTTGCTCGAACCGCCCGGCCGGGTGGCCAGCGGCGAGATCCGGCTGGCCGGCCAGCGCATCGACCAGCTGGACGCCGAAGCGATGCGCAAGATCCGCGGTCGGCGCATCGGCGCGATCTTCCAAGACCCGCTGACCTCGCTGAACCCGCTCTACACCGTGGGCCGGCAGCTGATCGAGACGATTCAGGTCCACCTGGGCCTGAGCGGCGCCGCCGCCCGCCAGCGCGCGATTCAACTGCTGCAGGACACCGGCATCCCGGCCGCCGAGCAGCGCATCGACCAGTACCCGCACCAGTTCTCGGGCGGCATGCGCCAGCGGGTGGTGATCGCGCTGGCGTTGGCCGGTGAGCCCGAATTGATCGTGGCCGACGAGCCGACCACCGCGCTCGACGTGTCGATCCAGGCCCAGATCATCGCGCTGCTGAAGAAGCTGACCAAAGGCGAGCCCGGGGTCGCCGCTGCAGTGCCCGCGCCCGCCGCGGGCGGGCGGCCGGCTGCGGGCGGCGGCGCAGCGGCCGGGCAGGGCGCCGCAGTGATGCTGGTGACCCACGACATGGGCGTGATCGCCGAGGCCTGCGACCGGGTGGTCGTGATGTACGCCGGCCGGGTGGTCGAGATCGGCCCGGTGGCCGACGTGATCCACCAGCCCGCGCACCCCTACACCGTGGGCCTGATGGGCTCGATCCCGTCGATGGAGACCGAGCGTGAGCGCTTGATGCAGATCGACGGCGCGATGCCGCGGCTGGGTGCCATCCCCGCCGGCTGTGCCTTCAACCCGCGTTGCCCGCAGGTGATGGACCGCTGCCGCCACGAGCGTCCCGACCTGATGGCGGCCGGCAACACCCGCGCCGCCTGCTGGTTGCATGCGGCGCCGCAGGGAGTACCGGCGTGACCGCGCTGGTGCAAGTCAAAGGCCTGGCCAAGACCTTCGACGTCTCGGCGCCTTGGCTCAATCGGCTGATCGAGCGCCTGCCGCGGCGCTTTGTGCACGCCGTCGATGGCATCGACTTTGCCATCGAGCGCGGCCAGACCTTGGCGCTGGTCGGCGAATCGGGCTGCGGCAAGAGCACGGTGGCGCGGCTGCTGGTGGGTTTGTACGGGCCCACGCGCGGCACGGTCAGCTTCGACGGCCGCGACACCGCCCAGACCCTGGCCTCACCCGACGCCCGTGCCTTGCGCAAGCGCATGCAGATGATTTTTCAAGATCCGTACGCCAGCCTGAACCCGCGCTGGAAGGTGCGCGACATCGTTGGCGAGCCGCTGCGCGAACATGGTCTTGCCATGACCGAAGCCGAGCTGGAAGCCAAGGTCGCGGCGCTGCTGGCGTCGGTGGGCATGGCCGCGGGCGACATGGAGAAATTCCCGCACCAGTTCTCAGGCGGCCAGCGCCAGCGCATCTCGATCGCCCGCGCGCTGGCGACCGAGCCCGAGTTCCTGATCTGTGACGAGCCGACCTCGGCGCTCGACGTCTCGGTGCAGGCCCAGGTGCTCAACATCATGAAGGACTTGCAGCGCCAGCGCGGGCTGACCTATCTGTTCATCTCGCATAACCTGGCGGTGGTGCGGCATGTCGCCGACCAGGTGGGCGTGATGTACCTGGGCCGGCTGGTCGAGCTGGCTGACCGGCGCACGCTGTTCGCCACGCCGCGCCACCCGTACACCACCATGCTGCTCGATGCGATCCCCGACATCGCGATGACCGGCCGCCAACGCACCCCTGTGCAGGGCGAAGTGCCCAACCCGCTGGACCCGCCATCGGGCTGCGCCTTCCATCCGCGCTGCCCACATGCCAATGCGCGCTGCAGCGCCGAGCGGCCCGAGTTGACCGATTTCCAAGGCATCCGCATCGCCTGTCACGCCGTGACCGAAGGGCGGCTGTAGCCGACCTCGTCGGTTTCAGCCCGGCAGGATCTCGTTGCGCAGCAGTTCGTCCACCGTCTCGCGGCGGCGGATCAGCGTGGCGCGGCCGGCCTCGACCATCACCTCGGCGGCGAGCGGCCGGGTGTTGTAGTTGCTGGCCATCGTCATGCCGTAGGCGCCGGCCGACAGCACCGCCAGCAGGTCGCCGCGCTGCAGGCTCAGCGCCCGGTCGCGGCCCAGCCAGTCGCCCGATTCGCAGATCGGGCCGACAACATCCCAGCTCAGCGCCGCCTCAGGCCGCTGGTGGCAGGGCACGATGGCCATCCAGGCCTGGTACATCGCCGGGCGGGCCAGGTCGTTCATCGCCGCGTCGACGATGCAGAAGTTTTTCCCTTCATCGCCGGTTCGGCCGGGCTTGAGCACCAGCACCTCGGTCAGCAGCACGCCGGCATTGCCGACCAGCGAGCGGCCGGGCTCCAACAGCAGCTCACGGTGGCCGTGGCCACGCGCGGTGATGCGGGCCAGCAGCTCGCCCACCAGCACGTCGGCGGCCGGCGGCTGCTCGTCGG
>JAYVDE010000526.1:0-9987 GCA_043749575.1 Burkholderiaceae bacterium
ATGGTGGCCGAGATCGGCCGCTCGGCCGAGACCGCCGGTATGCCCATCTCGGGCATCGGCGGCGTGGGCGGCTGGCGCGATGCGCTCGACTACATCGCACTGGGCGCCGGCAACGTGCAGGTCTGCACCGCTGCCATGGTCTATGGCTTCAAGATCGTGCAGGAGATGAGCGACGGGCTGGCCAACTACATGGACGGGATGGGTTTCAAAACCATTGAAGATTTCCGCGGCCGGGCGCTGGCCACGGTGACCGACTGGCAATATCTGAACCTCAACGCCATCAGCAAGGCGCAGATCGACCAGGCCAGCTGCATCCAGTGCGGGCGCTGCCACATCGTTTGCGAAGACACCTCGCACCAGGCGATCACCGCGCTGAAAGACGGCCTGCGCCACTTCGAAGTCAAAGACGACGCGTGCGTCGGTTGCAACCTCTGCGTGATCGTCTGCCCGGTGCCCGAGTGCATCACGCTGCGTACGCTGGTGCCCGGTGAAATCGACGCCCGCACCGGCGAGACCGTCAGCGCCAGCGCCGCCAACTGGACCGCCCACCCGAACAACCCGATGCGCCAGCCGGTGCCCGCTTGACGGCCGGCAGCCCGAACGCGACCATACAAAATTCCTTGATCTGGAGCACCCGATGAAAGCCCTGTTGATCCGAGGCGGCACCGTCGTCAATGCCGACCGTGAGTTCCGCGCCGACGTGCTGTGTGAAGGCGGCCAGATCACCGCCGTGGCCGCCAACCTGGCCGCGCCCATCGGCGCCGAGCTGCTGGACGCCGGCGGCCGCTACGTCATGCCCGGCGGCATCGACCCGCACACCCACATGCAGCTGCCCTTCATGGGCACGGTGACGCGGGACGATTTCTACAGCGGCACGGCGGCGGCGCTGGCCGGTGGCACCACCACCATCATCGACTTCGTGATCCCCGATCCGCAGCAGCCGCTGCTGGACGCCTACCGCACCTGGCGCGGCTGGGCCGAGAAGGCGGCGGGCGACTACAGCTTTCACGTCGCCGTCACCTGGTGGGGCGAATCGGTGCACCGCGACATGGGCACGCTGGTGCGCGACGAAGGTGTCAACAGCTTCAAGCACTTCATGGCCTACAAAAACGCCATCATGTGCGACGACGAAACCCTGGTGAACAGCTTCAAGCGATCGCTCGAACTGGGCGCCATGCCCACGGTGCATGCCGAGAACGGCGAGCTGGTGTTCATGCTGCAGGCCGAGATGAAGGCCCGGGGCATCACCGGCCCCGAAGGCCACCCGCTGAGCCGCCCGCCCGCGGTGGAGGCCGAAGCCGCCCAGCGCGCCATCGCCATCGCCGACGTGCTGAACGTGCCGATCTACGTGGTGCACGTGTCCTGCGCCGAATCGGCCGAGGCCATCGCCCGCGCTCGCGCCCGCGGCCAGCGGGTCTACGGCGAGGTGCTGGCCGGCCACCTGGTGCTCGACGACGAGGTCTACCGCAACCCGTCGTTTGAATACGCGGCCGGCCACGTGATGAGCCCGCCGTTCCGTCCCAAGGGCCATGGCGCGATGTTGTGGCGCGGCCTGCAAGCAGGTTATCTGCACACCACTGCCACCGACCATTGCACCTTCTGCGCCGAGCAAAAGGCCGCGGGCCGAGACGATTTCAGCAAGATCCCCAACGGCTGCGGCGGCGTTGAAGAACGGCTGGCGGTGCTGTGGCACGAAGGTGTCAACGGCGGCCGGCTGACGCCCAGCGAATTTGTCGCGGTCACCTCGGCCAACGCCGCCAAGCTGTTCAACATCTACCCGCGCAAGGGCTGCATCGTCGAAGGCGCCGATGCCGACCTGGTGTTGTGGGACCCCACGCTGAGCAAGACGCTGTCGGTCAAGACCCAACGCAGCCTGGGCGACTTCAACATCTTCGAGGGCCGCACGGTGCTGGGCCAACCGACCCACACCATCAGCCGCGGCGTGGTGGTCTATGCCGATGGCGACCTGCGCGCGGTGCGCGGCGCCGGCCAGTACGTCAAACGCCCGCCGTTCGGCCCGCAGTTCCAGGCGCTGGCCCGCAAGGCCGCGCTGGACGCGCCGACCGCCGTCGCCCGCCCAATCCAGCCCCGTTAGGAGAACCCGATGGACATGAAAGTCAAACCGCTGCCCGAGAAACTGCAAGGCCTGCGCGTCAACGGCGACCGGCTGTGGGCCAGCCTGATGGAGCTGGCCCAGATTGGCGCCACGCCCAAGGGCGGTGTCTGCCGCTTGACACTGACCGACCTGGACCAGCAGGGCCGTGACCTGGTCAGCCGCTGGGCCAAAGAGGCTGGCATGACGGTCACCATCGACAAGATCGGCAACGGGTTTTTAAGGCGTCAGGGCCGCAACAACGCCTTGCCGCCGGTGATGACCGGCAGCCACATCGACACCCAGCCGACCGGCGGCAAGTTCGACGGCACCTACGGCGTGCTGGCCGGTCTGGAAGTGGTGCGCACCCTCAACGACGCCGGCATCGAAACCGAGGCGCCGATCGAGGTGGCTTGGTGGACCAACGAAGAAGGCTCGCGCTTCGTGCCGGTGATGATGGGCTCGGGCGTGTTTGCCAAGGCCTTCACGCTGGAACACGCCTATGCCGCCCGCGACAGCGAGGGCAAGAGCGTCAAGGACGAACTCGAACGCATCGGCTACATCGGCATTGAGGAGCCCGGCGCGCACCCGATCGGCAGTTATTTCGAAACCCACATCGAGCAAGGCCCGGTGCTGGAAGACCACGACACCACCATCGGCGTGGTCACCGGCGTGCTGGGCATCCGCTGGTACGACTGCGTCGTCACCGGCATGGAAGCCCACGCCGGCCCGACGCCGATGGCGCTGCGCAAAGATGCATTGCAAGTGGCCGCCAAGCTGATGCTGGAGGTGGTGGCCTGCGCCCACCGCCACCCGCAGGCCGATGGGCAAAACCACGGCCGCGGCACGGTGGGCATGGTCAAGGTGCACCCCAACAGCCGCAACGTGATCCCCGGCCAGGTGACCTTCAGCATCGACCTGCGCAACGCCAGCGACGCGCTGTGCGAGTCGATGGACGCCGACATCCGCGCCGTGGCCGCCCAGCTCAGCGCCGACAGTGGGTTGGCGATCAGCATCACACCGGTGTCGGCCTACCCGGCGCAGGCCTTCCATGACGACTGCATCGCCGCAGTGGCGCAGGCCGCCGAGAAGCTGGGTTACAGCCACATGCGGGTCGTCAGCGGCGCCGGGCACGATGCCGTCTACATGGCGCGGCTGGCGCCAGCCGGCATGATCTTCATCCCCTGCAAGGACGGCATCAGCCACAACGAGATCGAGAGCGCCTTGCCCGAGCACATCACCGCCGGCTGCAACGTGCTGCTGCACGCGATGCTGGAGCGAGCGGGCGTGGCCGGCGCCTGACCGGCGCGCTAAGGGCCATCGACCCCCGGGCACCTTGGCGCTTGGCATGAGGACAGGCTTACCGGCCAGCGCCGCGCCGGCGGCTATCGCCGCGGCGACAGACGTTGGTGGCAGCCCGCCAAACACTGGCGGCCCCACCCACGCGCGCCCTGGAGAGCCCATGCCCGTTGTTACGCACCGCTTGTTTTCCCGTCGACTGGCCCTGTCCGGTCTACTCGGCCTGATCGGCCTGATCAGCATGACACTGGCCGGCCCGCTGGCCGCCCAGAGCCTGGCCACGGTCAAGCCCGAGGAGGTCGGCCTGTCATCACCGCGGCTGTCGCGCATCGGCGACTGGCTGCGTGCGGAGGTCGCTGCCAAGAAGATCCCCGGCGCGGTGGTCATGGTGGTGCGCGGCGGCAAGCTGGCCTACCAGGAGACGGTCGGCCAGCGCGACCCGGCCAGCCCCGAGGCCATGAAGGCCAACGACATCTTCCGCATCTATTCGATGACCAAGCCCATCGTCAGCGTCGCGGCGATGATGCTGGTCGAGGAAGGCAAGCTGGCGCTGGATGCGCCGGTGTCGCGCTACATCCCGGCCTTCGCCAACGTGAAGGTGGGCGTTGAGAAAACCGATGCCCAGGGCCAAAAGTCGCTCGACCTGGTGGCGCCGCGGCGGCCGATGACGGTGCAAGACCTGCTGCGCCACACCTCGGGCCTGACCTACGGCTTCTTCGGCGAGGGGCTGGTGAAAAAGGCCTACGTCGACGCCAACATCGCGACCGGCGGCAACATCAGCAACGCCGAATTCGCCGACCGCATCGCGCAGATGCCACTGGCCTTCCAACCCGGCAGCACCTGGGACTACAGCAACTCCACCGACGTGCTGGGCCGGGTGATCGAGGTCGCCAGCAGCGAGAGCCTGCACCAGCACCTGAAGCGCCGGCTGCTCGACCCGCTGGGCATGGCCGACACCTCGTTCTACGTCCCCGAGCCGGCCCGCCAGGCGCGGCTGGCCGAGCCGCTGGCCGACGACCGCAGTTTCGGCGTCAACGCCGCGATGAACGATCCGCGGCGGGTCATGAAGATGGAGTCCGGCGGTGGCGGCCTGGTCAGCACCGCGCCCGACTACGCCCGCTTCTTGCTGATGCTGCGCAACGGCGGCCAGCTCGACGGCCGGCGCTACCTCAGCCCGGCCACGCTGGCCTACATGACCAGCGACCACCTCAACCCGGCGGTCACTCGCACGCCGCTGTACCTGCCGGGCCCGGGCTACGGCTTCGGCCTGGGCTTTGCGGTGCGCACCAGCGGCGGCGAGTCGGCCTACCCGGCAGCGGTCGGTGAGTACTACTGGGGCGGCGCCGGCGGCACCTACATGTGGGTCGACCCGGCGCAGGACTTGTTCGTGGTCTTCATGATGCAGAGCCCCAAGCAGCGGGTGCAATACCGATCGACGCTGCGCAACCTGGTCAACGCGTCCATCACCGAGGTCAAGTTGCCGGCCCCGCTCTGAGCGGGCCCGCCGTCCAGCGCCACGGGCGGCGCTTGGTCAGCGTCACGGTGCAGGTGCGTTGCGCGCGTCAGCGGCTGGCAGCGTCAGCCGCGGGCGCTGCCGGCCATACCAGCACCGGCATTTGCAACACCGGCATTAGCAACACCGGCAGGCGGCTGCCGGGGCATCCCGGCGCGGCGCGGGTGGCATCGGGCGGGCAGGCCGCCAGCGCAGCCGCATCGGCGCGCGCCGCCTTGGCGGCCAGCAGGTGCCACTGCGGGCGCAGCAGCAGCGCCGCGAGGCCCAGCACGGTGACCAGCGTCAGCAGGACGATCCAGCCCCGCAGGCGGTTCGACAGCGGCCGATAGGGCGGCAGCTTCGGCTCGACCGCCGGCTGCTTGACCACCGCCACCGCCTTGCGCGTGGCCACCGACGGCAGACCCGAGGCCGGCTGCGTGAAGTCGGGCAGATCGGCGACCGAGCGGCGGCGGGCGCCGGAGAGGGCGTGGGCGTGGGCGCGTTTGTGCATTGGCGCGCGACTATCCCACGATCCGCGCGTGCTGCGGCAGAACGCTCAGCCGGCGTTGGGCCGCCCCAAGGCGGCTGGACGCCCCCTCGGAGGCACGCACGCAGCGCCGTGGCGGCTAAACGTTCACATCGGCATCAGCTTGGCGCCGGCGTCCACCGCCAGCACTTCGCCGCTGGTCTTGGTCGCGTCCACGCCCAGGTACCAGGCGGCACGGGCCACGTCCTCGGGCTGGACGATCTCGGCCAGCGCCGAGCGGGCTTTGTAGGCTTCGACACCCGCGGCGTAACGCTCGGCACCCATGCCGTTCTGCAGCCAGGGGGTTTCGACCAGGCCGGGGGCGATGGCATTGACGCGGATCTCAGGGCCCAGCGCGCGGGCCAGCGCCATCGTCAGCGTGTTCAACGCACCTTTGCTGGCGGCATAGGCCATGCACGAGCCGATGCCGGTGGACGCGGCGATCGACGAGGTGTTGACCACCGCCGCCGGTGGGTGTTTTTTCAGCAGCGGCGCCAGCGCCCGCACCATCTGGAAAGCGCCGACCACGTTGACCGCGTAGATGCGCTGAAAGTCGTCGGCATCCAGCCCGTCGAGCTGGCGCATGGCGACGAACTTGGTGGTGCCGGCGTTGTTGACCAGCACGTCGCAACGGCCCCACTGGGCTTCGACCGCGGCGGCCAGCGCGCGGCAGTCGGCATCCTCGGCCACGTTGGCCTTGAGCACCAGCACCTCGACCCCAAACGCCTCACCCAGCGCACGGCATTCGACTGCCACCGCCTCGGCGGGCGCGGCCTCGCGCGAGTAGTTGATCACCACGTTCCAGCCGCGGCTGGCGTAGAGCCGGGCGGTGGCCGCGCCGATGCCCGACGATGAGCCGGTGATCACACACACTTTGCGTTCCATGTTTGTCTCCTTGAGTTGTTTTGTGCTGCGGGGCCAGGCGGCAGCGTGGCCGCTTGTCGTGTCCGCTTGTCGTGTCCGCTGGTCGTGTCAATTACCACCAGGGGTAGAAGTCCGGCAGGCCATCGGACGCACGCCCGCTGTAGGCCGGCGCCCGCTTCTCATTGAACGAGGCCACGCCTTCTTTGCCGTCGTTGCGGCTGGTATGCAGCATGGCCAGCGATTCGATCGCGTGGGCGTCGCGCGGGTGCGGCATCGCGTGGTTGCGCAGCAGCATCTGGCGCATCAGCGCGGTCGACACCGGGCTGCGGCCGGCTATGTACTTGTGCGCCAGCTTGTGGGCCTCGATCAGCAGCTGGTCGGCCGGCAGCACGGCCTTGATCAGCCGGCCGGCCAGCGCCTGCTCGGGCGTCAAAATATCGGCGGCGTAGATCCAGTCAAGTGCTTGCTGCAGGCCCACGATGCGCGGCAAAAACCAGGTGCTGCAGGCCTCGGGCACGATGCCGATGCGGCCGAACACGAAGCCGATGCGGGCCTTGTCGCTGGCCAGCCGCACGTCCATCGGCAGTGTCATCGTGGCGCCGATGCCGACCGCCGCGCCGTTGATCGCCGCGATGATGGGTTTTTTGCAGTCGTAGACCGCCAGCGAGACCCGCCCGCCGGTGTCGCGCACACCCTGCACGATGGCCGGGTCGTCCCACAGCGTGTCGAGCTGGTCCAGGCTGGGGTTCAGGCTTTCGTCCAGGCCGAACACGTTGCCGCCGGTCGACAAATCCATGCCGGCGCAGAAGGCCCGGCCAGCGCCGGTGACCACCACCGCGGCCACCGCGTCGTCGTCGCTGGCGCGCTGGTAGGCATCGATCAACTCATTGGCCATCTCGACGGTGAAGGCGTTCAGCTGTTCGGGGCGGTTGAGCGTCAGCGTCAACACGCGGTCGTCGATCTGCCAGCCGAGGGTGGAATAAGTCATGGTTGCGCTCTCCGGAAATTCAGCGCGCAGCATAGGCCGGCGGCAGCGCTGCGGGCCGTCACCTCAGCGACCGGCACACCGGGGGCAGATTCGGGGCGGACCCGCGGCGAACCCGGGGCGAACTCGGGGCTCAGCCGACCCACCGGCCCGCCGAGCCACCCGCTGGGCGTTCAGCGCCTCAGCCGCGCCTGACCAGCGCCATCACCGCATCGGCAAACTGCTGCGGCACTTCCTGCGGCATGTTGTGGCCGACGCCCGGCACCACGCTGTGGCTGCGCGGGCCGCTGAAGTGGTGGCCATGCTGGGCCGCAGCGGCCGCCGGGCGCACACCGTCGTCGGCACCGTCGAAGGTCAGCGTGGGCACCGTGATGGCCGGCTGCAGCGCCAGCGCCCGCTCGATCTCGGCCAACGCCGGATCGCCGGGCACCAGGCCGAAACGGTGGCGGTAGGAGTGGATCACCACGTCGACAAAGTCGGGGTTGTCGAAGGCGGCGGCGCTGCGCTCGAAGGTAGCGTCGTCGAAGTGCCAGGTCGGCGACCAGGTTCGCCAGAGCAGCCGGCACAGCGCACGCCGGTCTTTGGCCAGGCCCAGGCGACCACGCTCGTTGTGAAAGTAGTACTGGTACCAGAGGCTGCGCTCGTTGTCGGGTGTGTCGGGCTGCATCGCGCGGGCGATGTCTTGCACGTTGTAGCTGTTGAAGCTGAGCAGCCCGGCGCAGCGTTCGGGCCACAGCGCGGCCACCACGCAGGCCCCGCGGCCGCCCCAGTCGTAGCCGGCCAGCACGGCGCGCGGGATCGCCAGCGCATCCATCAATGCCAGCAGGTCGGCGCCCAACGCGGCCTGTTCACCCGAGCGGGGCGTGTCGGCCGCAAGAAACCGCGTCGGCCCGAAACCCCGCAGATAGGGCACCACCACCCGGCAGCCTTGCGCGGCCAGCAGCGGCACCACCTCGGCGTAAGCGTGGATGTCGTAGGGGAAGCCGTGCATCAACAACACCGGCGGGCCATCGACCGGGCCGGCCTGGTGGTAGGCGATGTTGAGCACACCGGCATCGATGGATTGGATGGGGGTCAGGAGGGTGTTGGACATGGCTCGCCGGTGCTTGGAACGGATTCTGGAGGTCGATTCTGGCTTGCCCGTGGACCTGTCGGCGCAAGCGCAGGCGCAAGGGCTCAACCGGCCGCAGAGCCCAGCCCGCAGCCCCGCAACACCAGCCCCACCACATGCTCGGTGGCCCGCACGTGGTCGTGCGCGGTCAGCTCGTCGCGGCCCAGCACCGCCCTCACCTGCTGGTCGAAATCGGCATAGGTCTGCGTCGCCGCCCAGATGGTGAAAAACAGATGCGTCGAATCGACCGGCGCCATGCGGCCGGCGGCGATCCAGCCGTCGATCACCGCGGCCTTTTTGCGCACCGCATCGCGCAGCTCGGTGCGCATCAGCTCGCCGACCACCGCCGCGCCGTGCAGCAGCTCATTGGCAAACACCCGTGACGCATCGGGCCGCTGCGCACTCATCGCCATCTTGGCGCGGATGTAGCCCGCCAGCGCGTCGCGCGGGTCGGCTTCGGCCGTCAGGCCGTCCAGTGGCACTAGCCAGTCGTGCAGCGTGCGCGCCAGCACCGCGCGGTAGAGCTCGAGCTTGCTGCCGAAGTAGTAGTGCAAGTTGGCCTTGGGCAGTACCGCCTCGTCGGCGATGGCGGCCATGGTGGCGCCGTTGAAGCCGGCGCGGGCGAACACCCGCTCGCCCGCGCCGAGGATGCGGGCCTCGTTGGCTTGACGGATGAGGCCCTTGCGGGCCTCGTCGTCCGGCGACCGAGGCACCGGGCCTTACTTGCTCGCGGCGTCGAACACCGCGTGGCTGTAGGCCGCCTTGCCCGGGTCTTTCTTGATCACCGGTGACGAGCCACCGGCCAGCAGCACTTTCACTGTGCGCTCGTAGGCGGCAGGGTCGAGGTAGCCGATCTTGGCGGTGCCGGCGTTGCTGATCAGCTTGGCGACGTTTTCCATCTGGCGCTGCTGCACCTTCAGCGTGGCACTGCCCGAGGGATCAGCCGCCACCACGATTTTGGCGGCACCGGCCGGGTCTTTGACCGCATCGTTCCAGCCCTTGAGCGTGGCCTTCAGAAACTTGCCCATGCGGGCGACGAAGGCCGGGTCCTTCAACTTGCCTTCCAGCACGTAGAGGCCGTCTTCCAGCGAGGCGACGCCTTCCTTCTCGTAGAAGAAGGTGACCAGCTCACTTTCCTTGACGCCGGCATCGACCACTTGCCAGTACTCGTTGTAGATCATGGTGCTGATGCAGGCGGCCTGGTTCTGCAGCAGCGGGTCGACGTTGAAGCCCTGCTTGAGCACCTTCACATCGGTGTCGGGATTCAAGCCGAGCTTGGCCATCCAGTTGAGAAACGGGTACTCGTTGCCACCGAACCAGACGCCCAGGGTCTTGCCCTTGAAGTCCTTGGGCGTGTTGACGCCGCTGGACTTCTTGCAAGTCAGCATCAGGCCGGATTTGTCGAAGATCTGCGCGATGTTGACCAGCGGCACGCCGGCCTCGCGGGCGGCCAGTGCGTCGGGCATCCAGTTGACGATGGCGTCGGCCTGGTTGCCGGCCAGCACCTGCACCGGGCTCACGTCAGGGCCGCCCGGCTTGATGGTGACGTCGAGCCCGGCGTCCTTGTAATAGCCCTTGGCGGCGGCCACGTAGTAGCCGGCAAACTGGGCTTGCGGCA
>JAYVDE010000527.1:0-3726 GCA_043749575.1 Burkholderiaceae bacterium
CCCTGCCCCGCCCCACCGATGCCGTTGTCGCACCGGCCCCACCCGGCCCGCCGCTGCAGCAGCGGCCGGTGCGCAGCTTCGTGCTGCGGGCCGGCCGGCTGGGCAGTGGCCAACAGCGCGCGCTGCAAGACCTGGGACCCCGTTATGTGCTGCCGTTCCAGCCGAGCGTGCCCGACTGGGACACGCTGTTCGGCCGCGCCGCTCCGCGGGTGCTGGAGATCGGCTTCGGCATGGGCCAGGCCACGGCGCAGATCGCGCTGGCGCGGCCCGACCTGGACTTCATCGGCGTGGAGGTGCACCAGCCCGGCGTGGGCGCGCTGCTGAGCGAGATCGGCCAGCGTGGCCTGAGCAACCTGCGCCTGCTGCGCCACGACGCGGTCGAGGTGCTGCAGCAGATGGTCGCGCCCGGCTCACTGGCCGGTGTGCACGTCTATTTTCCCGATCCCTGGCACAAGAAGCGGCACCACAAGCGCCGGCTGATCCAGCCCGCTTTCGTCGACCTGCTGACCAGCCGGCTGGCCCCCGGCGGCTGGCTGCATTGCGCCACCGACTGGGACGACTACGCGCAGCAAATGCTGCAGGTGCTGGGCGATTGCCCGGCACTGCGCAACAGCGCCGAGCTTTTTTCGCCCAAGCCCGCGCTGCGGCCGCTGACCAAGTTCGAGGCCCGCGGCATCTCACTGGGCCACGGCGTCTGGGACCTCTACTTCGTCAAGACCTGATCGGTCAAGCCGACCAGCTGACCAGCCCGCTCCAGGCCGTGGCCAGCACCACCAGGCCGAAGGCGATGCGGTACCAGGCAAACGCCACGAAGTTGTGGTTGGCGATGAAGCGCAGCAGCCAGCGCACGCAGGCATAGGCGCTGATGAACGCGGCCACCAAGCCGACGGTGAACATCGGCAGGTCGGCCCAACTCAGCAGCGCGCGCTCCTTGTACAGGCTGTAGGCGCCGGCACCGATCAGCGTGGGGATCGCCAGAAAGAAGCTGTAGTCGATCGCCGCCTTGCGCGACAAGCCCAGCAACATGCCGCCGATGATGGTGGCGCCCGACCGGCTGGTGCCGGGGATCATCGCCAGGCACTGCACCAGGCCGACCTTCAGCGCGTCGAGTGGGCCCATCTCGTCGACGCTGTGGATGCGCACCGCCACCGCTTGGCGCCGCTCGGCCCACAGGATGATGAAACCACCCAGGATAAAGGTGCTGGCCACCACCTCGGCGGTGAACAGGTGCGCCTTGATCGCCTTGCCGAACAGCAGGCCCAGCACCACCGCCGGCACAAAACCGATGGCCACGTTGAGCACGAAACGCCGCGCCTGCGGCTGGCTGGGCAGCTGCAGCACGGTGTCGCGCAGCCGCTGCCAGTAAACGATGATCACCGCGATGATGGCGCCGGTCTGGATCGCGATGTCGAAGACCTTGCCCTTGTCATCGTTGAGACCCAGCAAGGAGCCGGCCAGAATCAGGTGCCCGGTGGACGAGATCGGCAAAAATTCGGTCAGCCCCTCGACCACGCCCATCAAGGCGGCCTTCAGCAACAGCACCAGATCCACGGCCACTCCCCGAACAAAGCTGGCGATGATAGCGGTGGCCCGTGACGGCTACGGACCCGGGCCCGGCCTCCAGCCCACAACACGGGGCCTTCGGGGCTGCCGGACTAGCCAGCTACGCGCTGCAGCGTGATCTCGACGCCGCGAGCGGTCACCGTCACCGCGCCCGGTGCCAGCCCGGCCTCGCGCAGGCGGGCTTGGGGCTCGGCGGCCAACCGGTAGATCACCAGATCGTCCAGCAGCTTTTCGGCCAGCAACGGGCCCAGGCGTGGCGGCGCGCCGGTCGCGTCGCCACGCCTGGGCCCGTTGGCAGCCACTGGCGGCTGCATCGGCTGCATCGGCTGCATCGGCTGCATCGGCGGGGTCACGGGGCCGGCGCCGGCCTCGAACCACAGCTGCTGCACCCGCAGCTGCGTCAGGCGCAGCGACGCATCCTGCGGCGCCCAGCGCAAGGCGCAGTCGAAGGCCAGCTGACCATGGCCGGCATGGCCCAGCAGGCGCTCGCGGGTGCGCAGCCACAGCGCCAGCGCCAGCCGGTTCGACTCGGGCAGCAGCCGCAGCCTGGGCGCGCTGAGCTCGATGTCGAGTAGGTCCAGCAGCCGTCGGGTCTGCGGAAAGAGCCGGCCCACCCGGTCGGCCAGCTCGGCCTCGCCCAGCGTGATCAGCCGCGGCCCCGTCCAAGGGCTGCAGGCCGCCAAGCCCAGCCCAGCGGAGCCGGCCAGCGCGGCCTGCAGCAGTTGTCGGCGGGTCCGCGGGGTGGTCGGCATGTTGGGTGGCATGGCGCTGCGGATTCTAGGCAGCTGGGCCTCGCCGATTCTGGCCACGCCGGCTTGACCTGCCGGCTCGCACGCCGTTACATTACTGACCAGTCAGTCATTAAAAATGTCCAGCTCCGACCCACTCCATCGCCGCCGCCGCAAAGAGGAGCGCCCGCAAGAATTGCTGGCCGCCGCGCTCGAACTCTTTGTCGAAAAGGGCTTTGCCGCCACCCGCATCGAGGAGGTGGCGCTGCGCGCCGGGGTCTCCAAGGGCACGCTCTACCTCTACTTTCCCAGCAAGGAAGAGCTGCTCAAGGCGGTGATCAGCCACTACCTGTCGGCGCGCATCGCCGAAGGCGCAGCCGAGGCAGCGCAGTTCTCGGGCAGCGCCAGCGACCTGCTGCGCGGCATCCTGGTCGACTGGTGGGGCCAGTTCTACAACAGCCCGGCCTCGGGTGTGTTCAAGCTGGTGATCACCGAAGTCCGCAACTTCCCCGAGATCGGCGAGTTCTATGCCCGCCACGTGAGCGAGCCTGCACACCAGTTGATCAGCGGCGTGGTCCAGAAGGGCATCGCCTGCGGCGAATTCCGCGCCGTCAATGTCGACCATGCCGTGCACTCGCTGGTGCTGCCGCTGGTGATGATTTGCCTGCACCGCCATTCGCTGGGCGCCTGTCCAGGCGCCAGTCCGGAAAATTGGCACCTCGATGGCCACGCCTTCATCGCCCAGCATGTCGGTCTGGTGCTCGATGGGCTCTGCCTGCGGCCACCGGCGGCCTGACCGCCGCTGCACGACACCGCCCGTTCGCCTTCCCTTAAAACGCTGTACGCGCCCTGTTCATGAAATCCTGGTTCCGCTGGTGTTTATTGGCTGTCTTGTTGTTGATGTTGGGGGTCGGCGCTGGTTGGTGGTTGAAGGGCCGTGGCGCGGCGGGCGTGGCGCCGCCGGTGGTGGCCGCCAGCGCCGCCAGCGCCGCGCCGCTGCAGCGCCTGGAGCTGGCAGCGCTCGACGTGCTGGCGGTGGCCCGCCTGCCGTTGACCCGCACGCTGGAGATTTCAGGCAGCCTGAGGGCGGTCGACAGCGCGGTCGTCAAGGCCCGGGTGGCCGCCGAGTTGAAGACCCTGGCGGTGCGCGAGGGCGATAGCGTCAAAGCCGGGCAGGTCATCGGCCAGCTCGATCCGACTGAGTTCGACTGGCGCCTGCGCCAGGCCGAGCAGCAGGCCAACGCCGCCCGGGCGCAGCAGCAGATCGCCCAGCGCCAGCTGCTCAACAACCAGGCCTTGGTGGCGCAGGGTTTCATCTCGCCGACCGCGCTGGAAACCTCGGTGTCGACCGAGGCCGGCGCCCAGGCCACGCTGCAGGCCGCGCTGGCCGCCGTGGAGTTGGCGCGCAAGTCGCGCAGCGATGCCAGTCTCAGCG
>JAYVDE010000528.1:0-3712 GCA_043749575.1 Burkholderiaceae bacterium
CGACCTGACGCTCAAGGTCACCGAAAAGCCCACCGGCAACCTGCTGATCGGCGCCGGCTACTCGAGCAGCGACAAGATCTCGTTCACCGCCTCGATCAAACAGGAAAACGTCTTCGGCACCGGCAACTACCTGGGCATCGAGCTCAACACCAGCAAGCGCGGCCGCAGCATGGTGTTCTCGTCGGTCGACCCGTACTTCACGGTCGACGGCGTCTCGCGTGGCTTCGACCTGTACTACCGCACCTCGCGGCCGTACAACAGCCTGGGCGACCAGTACCAGATCACGAACCCTGGCGGCGCGGTGCGCTTTGGTGTGCCCTTCACCGAGTTCGACACGGTGTTCTTCGGCATCGGCCTGGAGCAAACCAACATCGGCGCCACCGCCGGCATCCCGAACTCGTACTTCGAATACCGCTACCTCTACGGCCCGATTTCGACCGCGCTGCCGCTCACGCTGGGCTGGGCCCGCGACCAACGCGACAGCGCGCTCGCCCCAACGGCCGGTCGCTACCAGCGGGTCAACGTCGAATGGAGCGTGGCCGGTGACGTGCGGTTCGTGCGCACCAACCTGCAGTACCAGCAATTCTTCCCGTTCTGGCAGCGCTTCACGCTGGGCCTCAACGGCGAGCTCGGCTGGGGCATCGGGCAGGGCAACCGGCCCTACCCGGTGTTCAAGAACTTCTACGGCGGTGGCCTGGGTTCGGTGCGCACCTTCGAACAGAACTCGTTGGGCGTGATCGATCCGACCGGCGCCTACGTCGGCGGCGCCAAGAAGCTCAACATCAACGCCGAGCTGTACCTGCCGGTGCCGGGTACCGGCAATGACAAATCGCTGCGCATCTTTTTGTTCGCCGATGCCGGCAACGTCTGGCGCGACGGCGAGAAGATAACGACCAACAGCCTCCGTTCAGCGGCCGGTGTGGGGCTGTCCTGGATCTCGCCGGTGGGGCCGCTCAAGCTCAGCTGGGGCTCGCCATTGCGCAAGCAGCCGACAGATAGAATCCAGAAATTCCAATTCCAGATCGGGACCGCGTTCTGATGATCACGAAGACTTTGAAGTTGCTGGTGGCGTCGTCGACGCTGGGCCTGGCGGCACTATTGGCTGCCGGCGCCGTGCTGGCGCAGGATCTGAAGATCGGCTATGTCAACAGCGAACGTGTGCTGCGCGAGGCCACACCGGCCAAGGCCGCGCTGGCCCGCATGGAAGCTGATTTCAGCAAGCGCGACAAAGACCTGAACGACCAGGCCACCAAGCTCAAGGCGGCGGCCGACAAGCTGGAAAAAGACGCGCCCACGCTGCCTGAAAGCGAACGCAACCGCCGCCAGCGCGACTTGGTCGAACAAGACCGTGACCTTCAGCGCAAGCGCCGCGAGTTTCAGGAAGACCTGAACCAGCGCCGCAACGAAGAAACCGGTGGCATCGTCGAGCGTGCCAACAAGGTCATCAAGGGCATCTTCGAAGGTGAGAAGTACGACCTGATCCTGCAGGACGTGGTCTTTGCCGGGCCCCGTGTCGACATCACCGAAAAGGTGATCAAGGCGCTGAACGCCGCACCGGCCGGCAAGTAAGGTGGCCGGGGCCGTGCCGACCCCGGTGCGGCTGGCCGACGTGGTCGCCGCACTCGGGGGTGAACTTTGCGGTGGTGATGGCGGCGGCGGTGGTGATGCCACTGGTGTTGGCGGCGGCGTTTTTGGCGGCGTTGTCCGCGGCGTTGGCGGCGGCGTTGTCGGCAGTACAGCGGCGGCCGAAAGGCCGATCACCCGCCTGGCACCGCTGGAGTCGGCCGACGCCAGCAGCCTGAGTTTCCTGTCCAACCCGCGTTATGCCGCCCAGCTGGCGGCCAGCGCCGCGGCTTGTGTGATCGTCGGCCCGGCCATGCGCGATGCCGCGGTGGCGCGTGGGGTGGCCATCGTCACCGCCGACCCCTACCTTTATTTCGCCCGGCTCAGCCAATGGTGGGCCGCGCGCACCCGTGTGGCGCCGGTGCCGGGCGTGCACGCCAGCGCAGTGGTCGAGCCCGGCGCCCGCATCCATGCCAGCGCCTCGGTCGGTGCGCTGTGCTTTGTCGGTGCCGGTGCGGTCATCGGGCCGGGCGTGGTGATCGGCCCGCACGGTCACATCGGTGCCGGTGCGGCGGTGGGCGAGGGCACCCGGCTGGCCGCCCGCGTCACGCTGGGAGACTCGTGCGTGATCGGCGCACGGGGCATCCTGCACTCCGGCGTGGTGATCGGTGCCGACGGCTTCGGCTTTGCGCCGCAGCAGGGCACCTGGCTCAAGATCGAGCAGCTGGGTGCGGTGCGCATCGGTGACGACGTCGAGATCGGTGCCAACACCTGCATCGACCGCGGCGCTCTCGACGACACGCAGATCGACGACGGCGTCAAGCTCGACAACCTGATCCAGGTCGGTCACAACGTGCAGATCGGCGCCCACAGCGCGATGGCCGGTTGTGTCGGCATCGCCGGCTCGGCCAAGATCGGCCGCCACTGCACCGCAGGCGGCGGCGCCATCATCCTGGGCCACCTGGAACTGGTGGACCACGTGCACATCAGCGCCGCCACGGTGGTCACCCGCTCGATCCACAAGGCAGGGCAGTACAGCGGCCTGTTTCCGTTCGACGACAATGCGTCGTGGGAGAAAAACGCTGCCACGCTGCGCCAGTTGCACACGCTGCGCGACCGCATCCGTGCGCTGGAGAAGAAGACCCCATGACCACTGATACGACCCCGACGACCCCGACGACCCCGACGACTCCGATCAAGACCGCCCCGCTGCTCGACATCCACCGCATTCTCAAGCTGCTGCCGCACCGCTATCCCATCTTGCTGGTCGACCGCGTGCTCGAGCTCGAAAAGGGCAAGCGCATCAAGGCGCTGAAAAACGTCTCCATCAATGAGCCGTTTTTCATGGGCCACTTTCCGGCCAGGCCGGTGATGCCGGGGGTGTTGATGCTGGAAGCCCTGGCGCAAACGTCGGCACTGCTGTCGTTCGAGTCGATGGGCGAAGAACCCGACGAGCGCACCGTGGTGTATTTCGTCGGCATCGACGGCGCGCGTTTCAAGCGCGTGGTCGAACCCGGTGACCAGCTGATCCTCGAATCCACGCTGCACCGCGCCCGCGCCGGCATCTTCAAGTACCAGGTGCGCGCCAGCGTGGGCGGCGAAACGGCGGTCGAGGCCGAGCTGATGTGCACCATGCGCAAAGTCAGCTGAGCCGGCGCCCGCGATGACCCAGGTACATGCCACGGCGGTGGTCGATCCGCGGGCCGAATTGGCCGACGACGTGACCATCGCGCCCTATGCGGTGGTCGGCCCGCATGTGCGCATCGGCGCGGGCAGCAGCATCGGCGCGCACTGCGTGGTCGAAGGCCACACCACGATCGGCAGCGACAACCGCATCTTCCAGTTCGCGTCGATCGGCGCCGCGCCACAAGACAAGAAATACGCCGGGCAAGCCACCCGGCTGACCATCGGCAACGGCAACACCATCCGCGAGTTCGTCACCCTCAACACCGGCACGGCGCAAGGCGGCGGGCTCACGTCGGTGGGCGACGACAACTGGATCATGGCCTACGTGCACATCGCGCACGACTGCCTCGTGGGCCACCACACCATCATCGCCAACGCCACCCAGCTGGGCGGCCATGTGCATCTGGGCGATTGGGCGTTTCTGGGTGGCCTGTCGGGTGTGCACCAGTTCGTTCGCGTGGGC
>JAYVDE010000529.1:0-3700 GCA_043749575.1 Burkholderiaceae bacterium
GCCAGCACCGCCAGCACCAGCGTGGTCACCGAGCCCTGGCTCTTGAAACCCGGCGCCAGCTTCAGCACGTTGCGCAGCGCCCAGGCGGGGGCGCCCGTCTGCGTCGCCACATAGAAGATCCAGATCGCGGTGGCAAAGGTGGTGAAGAAGAAGACCGAAAACCAGTCGATCGCGGCCGTGCTGCCGCGGTGCAGCGTGGGCAATGCAAATGCCGCCAGCACCGCGATGGCGGGCACGCCCAGCATCAGCGCACGGTCCGAGCCGGCCATCGCCAGGCAGGCGCCCAGCGACACCGCCAGCCCCAACAGCGGGATCGCCAAGTGGCGGCGCATCAGCTGGCGGCGCCATTGCCACAGCGTCCACATCGCCAGCACCCAGGCCGGCCACAGAAACCACAGCAGCAGCCGGGCCAGCACCGCGCCGTCCAGCCGGGGTGCCACCCGCCAGGCCCAGCTGTCGGTCGGCCAGGCCAGCAGCGCGGCCAGGCCCAAGGCGCCCAGCAGCCAGGGTGCCAGTGTCTTCAGGCCGGCCTGCTGGCTGCGCAGGCAGATCACCACGCCGCCGAGCCCCAGCGCCATGGCCATCGTCGGCGCACCGCAGGCGGCCAGCGCCGGCAGCGCCAGCAGCACGCCGGCGCGGGCCTGCCAGCCGCGGTGGGCGGCCGCCGCCATCGCCCATTGCAGGCAGGCCACCGCGGCCAGTTGCGCCAGCTCGGGGGTGGTCTCGTGGCCCAGTTGCAGCAGGCCCAGCGTGGCGATCAGCGCCAGCAGGGCACCGTCGGCAATCGCCCGCGCGTAGTCGGTCGGTGAGGCCTCGCCGCCAAAGGCCAGCGGCAGCGGCTGGGCGGCGTCGCTGCGGGCCAGGTGGCAGGTGGCGTACCAGACCGCGGTGAGCGTCAGCGCCAGCAGCAGCGCAAACGGCACGCGCGCGGCCAGCGCCGGGTCGACGCCCAGTGGCTGGCCGATCAGGATCGCCAGCGCGCCGATCCAGTGTGGCAGCAGCGCGGCGTCGGTCGGCACACCGCCCAAGGCCGGCGCCAACCAGGGCGTTCGCCCCTCGGCGATGGCCAGCATCTGGCCGAAAGCGTTGAGGTCGGCGCCGCGCCAGGGGTCGCGGCCGAACAGCCCAGGCAGCACATAGGCGGCGCAGAACAACAACAACGCCAGCCGCGGCAAGCGGCGGGCGGCGTCCTGGGTCACCAGGGCGGGGTTGGGCGTCGGCTTCACCGATCCATCATAGTGGGGCCCAAAGCGGTGGCTTGAGCACTGCCGCCGCGCAGGAGATGAGGCCCAGGGGCCCAGCAAACCGGACCCGCCGGCCAAAAAAAAAGGGCAGCCTGGGCTGCCCTTCGTTGCCAGCGCCGGCCTGGGGCCGCAGCGCCGTGAAGCGACCGATCAGACCGGGGCCGACTTCTTGTTGAGCCCGAGGCTCGCAAACTTGTTGCGGAACTTCTCGACCCGGCCACCCAGGCTGTCGATGCTCTTTTGCGTGCCGGTGTAGAACGGATGGGTCTCGCTCGTGGTTTCCAGCTTCACCAGCGGCAGCTCACGGCCGTCGTCCATCTTGACCTTCTCTTTCGAGTTGACGGTCGAGCGGGTCACGAACTTGAAGCCGTTGGACAGGTCCACGAAGCACACTTCGCGGTAGTTGGGGTGAATGCCGTCTTTCATGGGAAACCTTTGATCGCTGTGTTGTCGAAAGCCTCGTGGCACCACGCCACGCACACTTCGCATGCGGAAAACCCGCGAGTATAGCCTGTGCCCTTAGGTGCTTAGCCGCCGCGGCGCATCATGTCGAAGAAGTCGAGGTTGTTCTTGGTCGACTTCATCTTGTCGATCACGAACTCCATCGCCTCGATCTCGTCCATGTTGTAGAGCAACTTGCGCAAGATCCAGGTCTTTTGCAGGATCTCGGGCTTGAGCAGTAACTCTTCGCGCCGGGTGCCGGTCTTGTTGATCAGGATCGACGGGTAGACACGCTTCTCGGCCATGCGGCGGTCGAGGTGGATCTCGCAGTTGCCGGTGCCCTTGAACTCTTCGTAGATAACCTCGTCCATGCGCGATCCGGTGTCGATCAGCGCGGTGCCAATGATGGTCAGCGAGCCGCCTTCCTCAACGTTGCGGGCGGCGCCGAAAAAGCGCTTGGGCCGCTGCAGCGCGTTGGCGTCGACACCACCGGTCAGCACCTTGCCGGACGACGGCAGCACGTTGTTGTAGGCCCGCGCCAGGCGGGTGATCGAGTCGAGCAGGATCACCACGTCCTTCTTCATCTCGACCAAGCGCTTGGCACGCTCGATCACCATCTCGGCCACCTGCACGTGGCGGGCAGCGGGCTCATCGAAGGTGGAAGAGATGACCTCGCCGCGCACGGTGCGGATCATCTCGGTCACTTCTTCGGGCCGCTCGTCGACCAGCAGCACGATCAAGTGGATCTCGGGGTGGTTGGCGACCAGCGCGTGGGCGATGTGCTGCATCATCACCGTCTTGCCGGTCTTGGGCTGGGCCACCAGCAACGCACGCTGGCCTTTGCCGATCGGCGCGATCAGGTCGATGATGCGGCTGGTGAGGTTGTCCTCGCCCTTGTAGTTGTCACGCTCCAGCTTGAACGGCTCTTTCGGGAACAGCGGCGTCAAGTTCTCGAACATGATCTTGTGCTTGTTCTCCTCGGGCGTGACGCCGTTCACCCGGTCGACCTTGACCAGCGCAAAGTAGCGTTCACCGTCCTTGGGCACCCGCACTTCGCCTTCGACCAAGTCGCCGGTGTGCAGGTTGAAGCGGCGGATCTGGCTGGGCGACAGGTAGATGTCGTCGGTGCTGGCCATGTAGCTGGCCTCGATCGAGCGCAGGAAGCCGAAGCCGTCGGGCAGCACCTCCAGCACGCCGTCGCCGAACACCTGTTCGCCGGCGCGGGCA
The DNA here is from genome assembly GCA_043749575.1 of Burkholderiaceae bacterium. Taxonomy (GTDB): domain Bacteria; phylum Pseudomonadota; class Gammaproteobacteria; order Burkholderiales; family Burkholderiaceae_C; genus Pseudaquabacterium. The sequence continues at coordinate 2,913 of JAYVDE010000529.1, forward strand.
CGCTTCTTCATGATGGCGAACATCAACTCCTGCTTGCGCAGGCGGGCGACGTTGTCGATCTCCAATTCCTCACCCATCGTGATGAGTGCGGAGACGTGGAGCGCCTTCAGTTCTGAGAGATGCATGTGAGGAATCACCCTGAGGTGTGGGGAAACGCGCCGGGCTGGGGCCACGAAACCGGTAGATGGCATGCCGCCGCAGCGACAAACGCAGCCAAATGGGCCGTCACCGCAGACTCAAGACGAAGCCTGGGCTGCTGTGGGGCACCCGCCGCGGCGGGTGAGCCGAAAGAAAACAGTGGTGGGGTTTTGGCCGGAACCACGCGATGTGCCGGGTTGCGGCAGCTTGGCGTGGCGGCTTGAGCCTGTGGGCAGTGCCGCTGCGCTTTCGGCGCAACCCGACACTGCAATGGCGCACATTATGCTTGAGATGCGGCTTGACGCGGGCCGTCGAGGTGCGGCTCGATGAAGGCCGCCAATTGGGCCTTGGTCAGCGCGCCGACCTTGGTGGCGGCGAGTTGGCCGCCCTTGAAGATCATCAGCGTGGGGATGCCGCGGATGCCGAACTTGGCCGGTACTTCGCGGTTCTCGTCGACGTTCATCTTGGCGATCTGCAAGCGGCCGCCGAGCTCCTTGGCGGTCTCGTCGAGGATCGGGGCAATCATCTTGCAAGGGCCACACCACTCGGCCCAGTAGTCGACCAGCACGGGGGTGTCCGACTTCAGCACGTCGGCGTCGAACGTGGCGTCGGTGGTGTGCTTGATCAATTCACTGCTCATGGTTGTTCCT
>JAYVDE010000530.1:0-3699 GCA_043749575.1 Burkholderiaceae bacterium
CCCGACAACAAGACCTGGGCCTTCAAGCTGCGCCCGGGGCTGAAGTTCCACAACGGCGAGCCCTGCAACGCGGCCGCGGTGAAGTTTTCCTACGAGCGCGCCGCCGCCGAGGGCACGCCCAACAAGGACAAGGCGGTGTTTGCCAACATCGTCAACTTGAGCGCCACCGACGACCTCACGGTGGTCATCACGCTCAAAAACACCAACCCCGACTTCCTGTTCCAGATCGGCCAGGCCACCGCGGTCATCGTCGAACCCAAGAGCGCTGCCGGCAACACCACCCAGCCGGTCGGCACCGGCCCGTTCAAGCTGGAAAGCTGGGCCAAGGGCAGCCACCTGGTGCTGGCCCGCTGGGAGGGCTACCGCGACGTCGCCGCCATCAAGTTGCGCCGCGTCACCATCCGCTTCATCAGCGACGCCGCGGCCCAGGTGGCGGCCTTGCTGGCCGGCGATGTCGACCTGTTCCCACGGGTGTCGGCGGCGCGCAGCCTGGCGCAGTTTCGCGCCGACAAGCGCTTCCAGGTGCTGGTGGGCGGCTCGCGCGCCAAGACCATCGTGGCCATCAACAACAAGAAAAAGCCGCTCGACGACGTGCGGGTGCGGCGCGCCATCGCGATGGCCATCGACCGCAAGCAGGTCATAGCCGGTGTGGCCGACGGCTTCGGCACGCCGATCGGCAGCTTCTACGTGCCCGGTGCGCCGGGTTATATCGACCTGACCGCCGTCAACGCCTACGACCCCGAGCGCTCGAAAGCGCTGCTGAAGGAAGCCGGCATCAGCACGCCGCTGACGCTGAGCCTGAAGCTGCCGCCCGCGCCCTATGCGCGCCAGGGCGGCGAGGTGATCGCCGCGATGCTGGCCAAGGTGGGCATCGTCGCCAAGCAAGAAAATGTTGAGTGGGCGCAGTGGCTGTCGGGTGTCTACGGCCAGAAGGCCTACGACCTGACCCTCATCAGCCACGTCGAGCCGCTGGACCTGGGCAACTTCGCCCGGCCCGGCTATTACTGGAATTACGAGAGCGCGAAGTTCAATGCGCTGTGGGCGCAGATCAACGCCACCGCCGACACCGCCCAGCGCATGAAGCTGCTGGCCGAGGCACAGCGCCTGGTGGCCGACGACGCGGTGGCCGCCTACCTCTACCAGCCGACCAGCATCACCATCGCCCACGCCCGGTTGAAGGGCGTGTGGCAAGACATGCCGATCTCGGCCAACGACTTGTCGGCATTGAGCTGGGGCTGAGCGCGGACTAGCGCTGCGCGGCCGTGGCAGAGACCCACTAAAGGACGCCATGATTCAGGCACGCGACCCCTTCGACAACCCGCTGACCTTGCACCACGAGGCCAGTGCGGCGGCGATGACCGGCTTTGTCGATGGCCTCATCGGCTACCGGCCCAGCATCCTGGCGGTGTTGGCTGCGGCCGAGTCGGACGACAGTCTGGTGGTGCAGACCTGCGCCGCCGTGGTCTGGCTGTTCAGCGAATCGCCGGCCGGCCGCCCCAAGGCCCGCGCCCACCTGGCCCGCGCCCGCCGCGCCGCGCTGCCGGCCACCGAGCGTGAACGCCAGCTGGCCAGCGCGGTGGTGCAGTGGCTGGCCGGTGAGGTGTACGACGCCATCGCCAGCTTCGAGGCCATCGCCCGGCAACATCCGCGCGACCTGGTCGCCATCAAACTGGGCCAGTACCTGGCATTCAACCTGGGCGATTCGCCGGCCATGCTGCGGCTGGCGCTGCACGCCTTGCCGGCGGCCGCAGAGGTGCCCGCGCTGCACGGCCTGCTGGCCTTCGGCTGGGAGCAATGCCACCGCCTGCACGAAGCCGAGGCCGCCGCCCGGCTGGCACTGGCCATGCAGCCGGCCGAGCCCTGGTCCCAACATGCGTTGGGCCATGTGATGTTGACCGACGGCCGGCTGACCGAAGGCGCTGCCCTGCTGCGCCAGATGAGCGTCGGCTGGTCGGGCCTGACCTCGTTCATGCGCAGCCACCTGTGGTGGCATTTGGCGTTGTTTCATATCGAGCTGGGTGACGACGCAGCGGCCTTGCAGCTCTACGACGAGCAGGTTTGGGGCGTCGACAAAACCTATTCGCAAGACCAGGTGGGCGCGGTCTCGCTGCTGGCCCGGCTGGAGCTGGCCGGTGTTGCGGTGGCTGAGCGCTGGGCCGAACTGGCCGGCTGGCTATTGCCCCGGGTGCAAGACCAGGAGCAGCCGTTTCTCGATTTGCAGTACCTCTACGGCCTGGCGCGTGCCGGGCTGGCGCAGGCCGACACGCTGCTGGCCATCATCGAGGCGTTTGCGCCCGGCGCGCCCAGCGCGACCCGCAGCGCCTGGCAGCAGGTGGCCGTGCCCGCGGCCCGGGGCTTGCAGGCCCATGCGCGCGGCCAGTGGGCCGAGGCCGCCGACCAGCTGGCGCTGGCCTTGCCGGGGTTGGCCAGCATCGGTGGCAGCCATGCCCAGCGTGACTTGTTCGAGCAGGTGCACCTGGATGCCCTGCGCCGCAGCGGCCGGCTGGCCGCCGTGCAGAACCTGCTGCAGCCGCGCGCCAACGGCCAACCGCAATCGCTGCGGCTGCGCCGCCAACTGCACGAGGTCTACGCGGCGCTGGGGCTGCCGGCGCTGGCCCACCACTGAAGCCGACGGGCGGCGGGTCGGGGCAGGCTTTGCGGCCCGGCCCGGTTCACTTCAGCTCAGCTCAGCAAGGCGGCCCGCTACGCTTGCGCCGCTTCGGTCGCGCTGGTCTGGCGCGTGCTGGGCTGTTCGGGCAGGCCGCCGAGGTGATCGGCGTCGGCCCACTGCACAATCTGCAAGCCCTTGTCGACCCAGCGCAGCCGGTTGATGCCGGTGTTGGGGATGTCACAGACCCGCGCGCCATGCAGCGGCAGGGCGTGGGCAGTGCGCCACAGCATGTCGAGCACCCCGCCATGGGTGACGACCACCACGCGCCGCCCGGCATGGGCGAGCAAAACCGCCTGCAAGGCACGCATCACCCGGGCATGAAAGGTGGCGTTGCTTTCACCGCCACCGGGCAGCGCGTAATCGGCGTCGTGACGGGTCCATGACGACCACAGATCGGCGTGGCGGCTGCGGATGGTCGGCACATCCAGCCCTTCCAACATGCCGAAGCCCTGCTCGCGCCACAGCGGATCGATCTGCGCTTGCAGGCCGCACGCCTGGGTGACAGCTTCGGCCGTGCTGCGGGCGCGCTGCAAGTCGCTGCTGATCAGCACGTCGACCGGCTCGTCGACCAGGCGCCGACCCAGCCGCCCGGCCTGGGCCAGACCGTTGTCGTTCAGCGGCACGTCGATCTGGCCCTGAAAGCGGTGCTGGCGGTTCCAATCAGTTTCGCCGTGGCGAATGACAAGCAATTCGGTCATGGCTTGATTGTCGGAGCACTGCCGTGACAGCGCAGTGGCAAAAGCGGGGCAATAGCGGGGCAAAGGAGTGACTCATCACCCCGCGACTCTGGCGCTGCCGCCGCAAACGCGCCGCCTGATCCGCCAAGTTCGTGACCAAGGCCCGCCCGGCGGGCATTTTTGTGGGTGGATCAGCGACCTGCCCGGGTGCTCAGGCGCCGCCCCCCGTGAAAGCCGAGCGACACCGCATGAGCGCGTGTGCCGCCCGTTTCGGCTACACCGCCGCCAGCGCCTGGTCCAAGTCAACCAGCAAGTCGTCGATGTGCTCAATCCCCACGCACAGCCGCACGG
>JAYVDE010000531.1:0-9874 GCA_043749575.1 Burkholderiaceae bacterium
GACGCTGCAGGCCTACCTCGCCCAGAGCGCGGCCGCCGCGGCCCAGGCCCGCCGGCAGCGGCGCCGCCGCAAGCTGGCCCTGGCCGCGCTGGTGGCCAGTGTGGTGGCGGTGTCGGTCGGCGCGGCGGTGGTCGGCCGCACGCTGCAACAGCAGGCGCAATCGCGCGAACTGGTTGGCCGCGCGGTGCTGGCGCTGGCGCAAGACCCGGTGCGCAGTGCGCAGTACGCCTTGGCCGCGTTGGCGCAAGACAGTGGCAACGACCGCGCCGAGTACGCGCTGCGCCAAGCCATGGCCGGGCTGGAGATCGCGCGCACCGAGCGGATCTTGCGCTTTGACGCGCCGATCACCGAGGCCCGCTACAACGACGACGGCAGTCGCCTGCTGGTGGCCGGCGAGCGCACGGTGTGGCTGCTGGAAGCCGACAGCCTGAAAACCGTGGCCCAGGTGACGACGCCGGCCGCGGTGGTCAAGGCCTGGTTGCTGGGCCAGCAGGTGATCAGCTTCACCGATGATTCCAAGGTGCAGCTGCAGACGCTGGACGGCCAACTGCGCGCCAGCCTGTCGTGCAGCGGCACCGGCAACTCGGCGGCCAGCGTGGCCTACAGCGGCGCCAAGACAGGGGCCAAAGGCAGCCTGCCGGCGCAGCTGGCGGTGGGTTGTTACAACGGCGAACTGCTGCTCTGGGACCTGGGGCCCGACGGCGTGCTGGCGCGCAAGAGCCTGCGCCCGGGCGACGACCGTGCCGGCACGGTGCTGGCGCTGGGCTTTTCGGGCGACGGCCAGTTCCTGGCCTCGGCCGATGCCGAAGGCCTGGCGCTGGTCTGGAAGCGCGGCGTGGCCGACCGACCCTGGATCGGCCAGCCCGGCAACACCCCGCTGCGCCACGGCCAGGCGATCCGCGACATCAACTTCCACCCGACCGAGAACTCGCTGTTGGCGACCGCCTCCGACGACCAGACGGCCAAGGTCTGGACGCTAGACCTCGACGGCCGCCGGTTGATGCCTGACCAAGTCGACCAAAAGGGGGTGAACACGCTGCGCCACGACCGCGCCGTGGTGGGCGCGCGCTTCGTGCGCCGTGCCGACGACCCCACCGCGCTGATGACCCGCTCGGACAAGCGGGTGTTCTTCTGGTCCGGCGAGACCAGCTTCGACGCCCGCGCCCACAACGACTGGGTCACCGACGTCAACATCTCGGCCGACGGCGAGTTGATCGCCTCGGCCAGCGGCGACGGCACGGCGCACCTGTGGTCGTCGCGTGCGGCCACCTCCATCGCCGTGCTGCGCGGCCATAGCAACGAGGTCACGCACGCCCTCTTCAGCCCCAAGGGCGACCAGGTCATCACCACCAGCCGCGACCGCACGCTGCGGCAATGGCGGCTGTCGCGGCCGGTGATGTTGGCCGCCAGCCGGCAGTGGCAGCTGAGCGCCACGGTCGACCCGCTCGGCCAGCAGGCCCTGCTGTGCGGTGAAGCGCGCGGCACGCTGCGCCAGCAATGCCGCATCGCGCCGCTGGTCGACTTGGCCGGCCGGGCGTCGATCGACGACGATTGGCTGCAAGCGGTGGCCGCCGACCGGGTCTCGCGGGGCAGTTTTTCCAGCGACGGCACGCTGGTGATGGGCCTGGGGGTCAGCCACGACATCTACCAGGCGACCGGCCCGCTGTTGTGGGATGCGGCCACGCGCAAAACCATCACCCTGCCCTGGTTGAAACAATGGACCTGGGCCCGCTTCGTGCCCGGCCGCGCCGAGCTGCTGACGCTGCGCCCGGCCGCTGACTCACCGGGCAGCACCGAGCTGGCGCTGTGGCCGCAGGCCGCGCTGACCCGCCCGACCGCCGACCAGCCGCTGTGGGCCAGCCGCCTCGACGGCACCACCCTGGACTCGGCCGACGCCAGCGCCGATGGCCGCTGGCTGGCCGCCGCGGCCGGCAACCGCGTGTTGCTGTGGAACCGCCAAACTCCGGGGGCGCCACCGCGCGAGTTGCTGGGCCACCTGGGCGACGTGCGCCACCTGGCCTTCAGCCGCGACGGCCGGGCGCTGGTCAGCGCCAGCGCCGACCGCACCGCCCGGGTCTGGCCGCTGGGCGGCGTGGCCGACCCGGCCACCGTGCCACTGGTGCCACTGGTGCCGCTGGTGCTCAAAGGCGGCCACAGCGCGGCGCTGACCGCCGCGGCCTTCAGCGCCGACGGCCGGCAGGTGGTCACCGCCAGCACCGACAACAGCCTGCGGCTGTGGGACGCCGCCAGCGGCAAGGAGCTGTCGGCCATCCACCGCCACGGCGAGGCCGTCAACGCGGTCGAGTTCGGCCCCGGCGACAAGGGCTTGCTGTCGGCCAGCGACGACGGCACGGTGCGGCTGGACGCTTGCGAGTTTTGCGCCCTGGCGATCGCCCCGCTGCGCGAGCGGGCCCGCCAGGCGACGCAGTCGCTGAGCCCGCTGGACGATGGCGCCGCGGCGACGAGCGCGGGTTGGCGCTGGCCAGGCGGGTTGGGCGGCAAGCCCTGACTGCCGCCTGACTACCGCCTGACAAGCGCCTGCGCGCCGCCTCGGCGCCAGATCAGCGCGGCGCGAAGCTCGGCGCGCGCTTTTCCAGGAAGGCCTGCACGCCCTCGCCGAACTCGGGGCGGTCGAGCAGCTCGCGCTGGCGTTCGGCCTCGTAGGCCAGTTGCGCGGTCAGCGTGTGGCCGGCGGCGGCTTCGAAGGCCGCCCGGGTTTCCAACGCGGCGTGCGCGGGCAGCGCCGCCAGGCGGCGGGCAATGGTCATCGCCTCGGTCATCAGCTGGCCATCGGCTACACAATCCCAGATCAGACCCCAGGCTGCGGCTTTTTCGGCCGGCAGGCGGTCAGCCAGCAGCGTCAGCGCGGTGGCCCGGCCGGTGCCCAGCAGGCGCTGGTAAAACCAGGTGCTGCCGACATCGGGCACGATGCCCAGCTTGGCCATGAACGGCAAATAAAAGTAGGCCGAACGCGCGGCCAGCACCACATCGCCCGCCAGCGCCAGGCCCAGGCCACCCCCGGCCGCCACGCCATTGATGGCGCAGACCACCGGCAGCGGCAGGGCCCGCAGGTCGCGCACCATGCGGTTGGTCAGCGTGTGCATCGTGTCGGCGGCCTGCTGGCCCCGGCTGCGGCCCGAGCCATCGGGCGCGAAGCCGGCGCTCAAATCGGCACCGGCGCAAAAGCCGCGGCCGGCACCGGTCAGCACCAGGGCGCGCACGCTGCGGTCTTCGGTTAGGTCGGCCAACGCACGGCACAGGCTGGTCTGCAACGCGGGGGTCAGCGGGTTCAGCCGTTCGGGCACGTTGAGGGTGAGCACGGCCACCTCGCCGTCATGGTGGACCAGCAGGTCGGGGTAGGTGGCGTTCGTCATGGCGGGGCTCTCAAGGGCTTGGGGCGCGGCGGCCCGGGTCGGTCAGCGGCTGCCGGTGGCCGGTGCGGGGGGTGCGGCAGTGGGTGCGGCAGCGGGTGCAGCGGTGATGGCGGCAAGCACTTGCAGGTAGGTGGCGTAGCCCGGTTGGTCCACCGCCAGCTTGTCCTGTGTGGTGCGCCAGAGGTGCTTGGCCAAGCCAGGCGTGGTCAAGCTGATCCTGCCGTCGGCGATGCGGTCGGCCAGGCGCCGGTTCAAGGTGGCCAGGTCGTCACCGGTGCCGCCAGCCTGGCCCAGCAGGGTTTGCAAGCGGGCCCATTCCGCCGCCTCGGATGCCGGCGCCAGCAGGCCCTGGCGGCGCACCATGTCCAGCATGTTGGCGGCCACCCGGGCCTGGTAGGCCAGCGCCGAGTTGTCGGGCTGCGCGCCGCTGCGGCCCAGCGCCGGGCCGGCGTCATCACGCAGGTAGCGGGCCACAGCGGCCAGCAGTTCTTCAGGGGTCGGGGTGTCGTACATGGGCAGCCTCGTTCAAGCCGCCTCGGGGCGGGGCACCAGCAGGACCAGCAGGTCGATTTCGACCTCGGAGGCCCGGCGCGAAATTGCTGCCTTCTCCATCACCGGCTCGGCGCCGCTGCGCCAGGCCTGGCCCATGCTCTCGCACATCACGCCCCAGCGCAGCGTGCCCAGCACCTGCCACCAATGGATACGGGCGCGGTCGGCCTGGCCGCCGGCGCTGGCATAGCCGGCCAGCAGCGCATCGAGCGTGCCAAAACCACCGACCGGCCGTTGAATCTGGCCGAAGCGCCAGGACGGGACGCAGATCCAGCCCAGGTCGGCCATCGGGTCGCCCAAGTGGGCCAGCTCCCAGTCGAGCACGCCGACCAGCGCGCCACCCGACGCCACCAGGTCGACCATCAGGTTGCCGTTGCGGAAATCGCCATGCACCAGCCTGGCCACACCGTCGGCCGGGGCGTGTTGGTCGAGCCAGCGCAGCGCCAGCTGGAACACCGGCCGCGCCGCGCCATGGCGGGCATGCCATTGGCGCAAGTGCGCCACCTCGGCCCGCGGCTGGGTGACGCGCAAGGGCGGCAAACCGGCCAGCGGCAGCGCGTGGATGCGGGCCAGCGCCTCGCCACACTGGCGCGCCAAGGTGTTGCGCTCGGCATTGGCGATGCGCCGACCCAGGGTTTCTCCGGGCAGGCGCTGCATCACGAAGCCCGTGCCCAGGCCGTGGCCGGGCTGCAGCACCAGCACCACTTCAGGCACCGGCACGCCGGCGGCCGCGGCGCCGCGGATCAATTGCGCCTCGGCCGCCAGGCCGGGGTTGCCGTTGGCGCGAATGGCCGCGCCCGCTGGCGCCCGGCGCAAGATCAGTTGACGCCAGTCGGCCGACCGATCAGCCGCCGGGTCGGCCACCACAACAGCATCGAAGGCCCAGGTTTCCTGGCTGGCCCCGCCCGACAGGCGCCGCAAGCCCTGCACCTGGGTGGCCGGCCCAAGCACCGGTGCCAGCGCGGCGGCCAACGCCGTTGACAAGCCCGCCGCCAAGGCCACCGACCCGCCCGCTGGCATCCCCGCCAAGCCGTCGGCCTGCATGCCAGCGGCGGTCAGAGCCGTTCGATGATGGTGACGTTGGCCAGGCCACCGCCCTCGCACATGGTCTGCAGGCCGTAGCGCTTGCCGCGGGCTTGCAGCGCGTGCAGCAGCGTGGTCATCAGCTTGGCGCCGCTGCCGCCCAGCGGATGGCCCAGCGCGACCGCGCCGCCGTTGACGTTGAGCCGCGCCGGGTCGGCGCCCAGCGCCTTCTGCCAGGCCACGGGAATCGCCGCGAAGGCCTCGTTGACCTCGAACAAGTCGATGTCGTTGATCGCCATGCCGGCCTTCTTCAAGGCCCGCACGGTGGCCGGAATCGGCGTTTCCAGCATCATCACCGGGTCGCCGCCGGTCACTGACAGGTGGTGCACGCGGGCCAGTGGCTGCACCCCCAGCAGCTTCAGCCCGCGCTCGTTGACGACCATCAAACCGGCCGCGCCGTCGCAGATCTGGCTGGCATTGGCCGCCGTGCAGACGCCGCCTTCGGCCAGCAGCTTGACACTGGCGATGCCTTCCAGCGTGGCGTCGAAGCGGATGCCTTCGTCGATCAGGTGCAGCTCACCGGTCTCGGTGCCGTCGCTCATGCGCACCGCCACCGGCACGATCTCGGCGCTGAAGGCGCCGGCCTGGGTGGCGGCGATCGCGCGCTGGTGGCTGCGGAACGAATATTCGTCGAGCTCGGCGCGGCTCAGGCCGTGTTTCTTGGCCACCATCTCGGCGCCGATGAACTGGCTGAACTGCACGCCGGGGTAGCGCTGCTGCATGTTGGGGCTGACGTAGAAGCCCAGGCCGTTTTTGGCCGGCAGCGTGGCGGCCATGCCCATCGGCACCCGCGACATGCTCTCGACGCCGGCGGCGATGACGATGTCCATCGTGCCCGACATCACCGCCTGGGCGGCGAAGTGCAGCGCCTGCTGCGACGAACCGCACTGCCGGTCGACCGAGGTGGCCGGCACCGATTCGGGCAGGCTGGAGGCCATCACCGCGTTGCGCGCGATGTTGCTGGCCTGCTCGCCGGCCTGGCCGACGCAGCCCATGATGACGTCCTCGACCAGCGCCGGGTCGCAGCCGGTGCGCGCGATCAGCGCGTCCAGCACGCTGGCGGCCAGGTCGGCCGGGTGCCAGCCCGACAGCTTGCCGTTGCGGCGGCCGCCGGCGGTGCGGGCGGCGGCGACGATGAATGCTTCAGCCATGGGAGATCCTGCGGGGGGTGAAAGGTGCTCAGATTGTTCGCCGCCGGCCCCGGCGCGGCGTCGTCGGAAGCGATGATTTTGTGCCGGGTCAGGCTTGCAGATCGCGCTGCAGTTGCGCCGCCAGCCAGGCCCGCGCGAAGCGCAGTTCGCGGTCGATGGTGGGCACCGACAGGCCCAGCACCGTGGCGATCTCGTCGCGCAGCAGGCCGCCGAAGTAGGTCAGCTGCAGCACCTCGGCCGCGCGCGGGTCGAGCACGGCCAGTTGGTCGAGCAACTGGTTCAGCGTCAGCAGGTCGGCCACGTTGGAGTCTTCACCCAGGCCCGACAGCGTGTAGCTCAGGCGTTGCCAGGCGCCGCCGCGTTTGTCGGTCAGGCGCGCGCGGGCGTGGTCCACCAGCACCGAGCGCATGGCGCGCGACACGGTGGCAAAAAAATGCGCCCGGTCCTGCCAGGCCGGCGGCGCAGCCATCAGCTTGAGCAGCGTCTCGTGCAACAGGTCGCCCGCCGCCAGCGACGGCGTCTCGCCGCCCCGCAGGCGCGACGCCGCCATGCGGCGCAGCTCGCCGTGCACATGGCCGATCAGCTGGGCGAAGGCCTCGTGGTCGCCCTGCTGCCAGGACTGCAGCAGCACGGTGAGCGGGGGGGTGGCCAGGCCGGACATCGCGAGATGATCCCACGCGTCGGCGGCCATCGGGGGCCGGCTACGGTGCGATGCTGCCGCGAAGGCCCGCGCGCTCGTGCTCATGCAGGGCCCAGGCCGCCAGGATCGCCCGGTGATCGGGGATGTTGTTGAGGAAACCGTCGCGCAGCGCCGCGTCGGAGATCGTCGCGGCGACCGCCAGCAATTCGGCGTGCGCACCTTGCAGCCAGGCCAGGGCCCGCGGATCGCCGGCGCTGGACAGCACGCGGTGGCAGATCAGCGCCAGGCGGCGCGGGTTCAGGCTGGCCTGCGTCACGGCGCCATCAACATCGAGCGCCAGCACACGCAGCACGTGGCGCAGGGCGGTCGGCAGATCGCCCTGCGCCAGGGCCAGACTGGCCAGTCCGGCCAGGGCATCCGGCGGCTCGGGCAGCTGGTGGCACAAGGCCAGGGCCTGAATGGATTCAAAGGTCAGCGCCGCGGCCGCGTGCCGGCCCATCGCCTGCTCGGCATCGCCCAGCTGCTGCAGCGCCAGCAGGTGCCAGCCCAGCGCGCTGGTCGACACCGCCGCTTCGACCGCCTGCCCGGCCAGCGCCACCGCCCGCTCACCATGGCCCAGCCGGCGCTCCAGCACCGACAGGTTGCCCAGGGCCACGCCGCAGAGCATCTGGTTGCCACAGGCACGGGCCTGCCGCACGCCGTCTTCCAGGTGGCGCCTTGCCCGGCTCACGTCGCCCAGGTCGAGCCAGCTTTCGCCGATGTTGCACACGCTGATCGCTTCCTGGCCACGGTCGCCGAGCTGGCGCCAGACGGCCAGGGTCTGCTCGTCCCAGTGCAGGTCGGCCACCGGGTCGCGCTGCTTGCTGGCGATGGCGCTCAAGGTGTTGGTGCAGAAGGCTTCGACATCGCGCAAGCCATGGGCACGCGCCTCGGCCAGGCATTGATGCGCCAGGCGTTGGCCGGCGTCCCAGTCGCCCAGGCTGAAGTTCGCCGATGCGAAGTAGCGCATGGCATGCAGGCGCAAGGTCGGGTCGCCAGCCCGGGCTGCGCAGCCCATGGCCAGGCGGGCGGATGCCTTCATGGCCGCGAAGTCGGCCACGTTCATCGCCCACACGGCAGCCCCCAGGTGGGCTTCGGCACGGCGGGCGTCGTCGCCGAATTCATCGGCCAGGCTGAGCAGGGCATCGAGGTCGGCGCGGTGCTGGGTGCGCTGACCCGTGACTTCCAGCATCCGGATGCGCGCTTTCAACAGCCGCCAACGCAAGGCGCGCTGGCCCGCGTCGGCCGGCCATCGCTGCAGCAGAACCAAGCCGCGCCGCACATGATCCATCACCGCATCGGCGGCATAGCGCTGATGCGCGTACTCGGCTGCCCGCGCGTGCTGTTCGGCCGCCCGGAGCTCGTCGCCGGCCTGCTCGAAGTGATGCGCCGATTGCCCCAGCGTGTCGTTGGCGCGCGGCCCGGTCAGGCTGACCAACCAGGCCGCGAACTTGCCGTGCAGCGCGCGACGCCTGGCCGGGGTCAGGCTGGCGTAGACCAGTTCCTGCAGCAGTTGGTGCTTGAAGTTGAACGACGGTGCCCCGCCCTGGGCAGCGCCCGGCACGCTCAGCGCCAAGTCACGCTGCATCAGGCCCGACAGCGCCCCGGCAAGGCCACCGCCCAGCGCACGCAGGGCCGCGGCGCCGAACACCGGGCCGATCACGCTGGCCGTCTGCAGCGTGCGCCGCTCGGCGGCCGGCACCAGGTCCAGGCGGGCCTGCAGCACATCGGCCAGCGTGGCCGGAACGCTGGCCGCAGACCACCGTGTCGCGCTGACCGACCAGACATCGCCGCTGGCCTGGATCACGCCCTGGTCGATCAGCAACTTGATCCGCTCTTCAATCGCGTAGGGGCTGCCTGCCGAGGCCTTCACGACCTGGTCGAGCAGGGCCCGCGGAATCTCGGGCAACTTGCTGAGCAGGTCGGCCGCCAGCTTGCGGCTGCGCGCCTTGTCCAGCGGCCGCAGATCGAGGCGACTGTGCACGCCCACCTGCGCGCCCCAAGCCGGGCGCCGCGCCGCCAGCTCAGGGCGGCCGCTGGACACGATCAGGATCGCCAGATCCGGGTCCGCCCGGAGCAGTTCATCCAGGCCGTCCAGCGATTCGCCGTCGGCCCAGTGCAGGTCCTCGATCAGCAGCAGCAGCGGGCTGCTGCCGCCCGCACTGAGGCGCCGCAACAACAGGGCGACCGCCGCCAGCGCCCGCTGCCGGATCTGCGCCGGGTCCGCGAGCATGGGCTGGAGATGGCGGCTGTGGCTCAGGTCCAGACCGACCAGGTACGCCAGGAGATGGGCCTGGCTTTCGGCATGATCGGCGCCCTCGGCGCCCAGGAACCAGGGCACCAGCGCCTGTTCGAAGCGGGACTGGAGCAGCGCGCTCGGACAGCCCGGGTCGATCTGGCAGAACCCCAGCAGCAGTTGCCCGAGCAGGCCGAAAGCTTGCACCTGGGCCCCCGGCGTGGCGCGTGCGCGCAGGCCGTGGAAGGGCACCGGTCGGGCTCGCGCCCAGGTGTCGAATTCGCGCAGCAAACGGCTCTTGCCGATGCCGGGCTCGGCCAGCACGGTCAGCGCGCAGGCGCCGCCGCCTGCAACGAGGCGCTCGAACGCCTGCTGCAGCGCCCGCAATTCGTCGTCGCGCCCGGCCAGCGCTGGCTCCGGATAGACGGCCGGCTCGACAACTCCCTGCAGCGTCTCGGCCCCGGGTGGCCGGGTGGTGTCGCGCAGCAGGCTGACCTGCAGCGGACGGGCCAGGCGCTCGACCGCCAGCGGCAGCGGCGGCTCGACATCGAACAGCCCGCGCACCAGCGACATCAGGTCATGGGCCAGGCAAAGCCTGCCCGGTGGTGCACCGCGGGCGATGGCTGCGGCCTGCTCGGCGCGGTGGCCCGGTTCGCCATCGGCAAGCGCACCGGTGGTGGCGCCCTGCACGCCCAGGCGCAACGACCCGCCGCCAGGCCGCCCGCGCCGGGTGGCCGTCGCGGCCTGGGCCCGGGCCTGCGCCAGCATCACCTGCGCGCAGCGCAAGGCCCGTTCGGCCTGG
>JAYVDE010000532.1:0-3685 GCA_043749575.1 Burkholderiaceae bacterium
GCTCCAGTTCGTTCGGCCTGCGGCGGGTGTTCAACGGCCAGCCGCGCAGCCCGCACAGCGGCATGGACATCGCGGCGGTCACCGGCACGCCGGTGACCGCGCCGCTGGCCGGGCGGGTGGTCGACACCGGTGACTACTTCTTCAACGGCAACACGGTGTGGCTGGACCACGGCGCTGGCCTGTTGTCGATGTTGTGCCACCTGAGCCGCATCGACGTGCAGCCGGGCGATCTGCTGCACGCCGGCGACCGCCTCGGCGCGGTGGGCGCCACCGGCCGGGTGACCGGGCCGCACCTGCACTGGTCGGTCAGCCTGAACCGGGTGATGGTCGACCCGGCGCTGTTTTTGGCGCCCTGACTTGCCGCCATGAAAAAGGGGCGCCGCAGCGCCCCTCGTCGACAAGACCTTCGGCTTACTGGCCGGCGAACTTGTAGTCGGTCTTCGCGGCCTGGCGCAGGTCGTCCTGGAACTTCTGCAGCTTCAGCTGCGCCAGGCGCTCCTGGATCTGCGGCTTGACGCCGTCGAACGCGGGGAACTGCGCTTCGCGGGTGTCTTCCAGCTGAATGATGTGCCAGCCGAACTGGGTCTTGACCGGCGTCTCGGTCATCTCGCCCTTCTTCAACTTGGACATGGCCTGACCGAACTCGGGCACATAGCTCTCGGGCTTGGCGAAGTCGAGGTCGCCGCCGTTGGCACCCGAGCCGGGGTCCTTGCTCTTGGTCTTGGCCAGTTCGTCGAACTTGGCGCCGCCCTTGATCTGCACGATCAAGGCCTTGGCTTCGTCTTCGCCCTCGACCAGGATGTGGCGGGCGCGGTATTCGGTACCGGTGGACTGGGACTTGAACTTGTCGTACTCGGCTTTGGCTTCGGCGTCGGTGACCGGGTTCTTCTTCTTGAAGTCCTCGAACAGCTCGCGGATCAGGATGCTCTGGCGCGCCAGTTCCATCTGCGCCTTGTAGTCGGCATTGGCGGCGATGCCGCGCTTCTCGGCGGCCTGGGCAAAGATCTCGCGGCGAACGACTTCGTCCTTGGCCATGCCCGACATTTCAGGCGTCACTTGCTGGCCGGCGCGCTGCGCCTGCTGCAGCAGCAGGTCGACCCGCGCCTTGGGCACGGCCTTGCCGTTGACGATGGCGATGTTTTGCGCCGAGGCGGCCAGCGGCAGCAGCAGGGCGGTGGCGATGGCAAGCGCCGACAGGCGGGCAGCAAAGGTCATGGGGATCATGGGCGGGCGGGCCTTTCAGGGCGGGCATTTGTCGCAGACCCTCGGCCAGGTGGCGTTGGGCAACAGCGACGGATCGGAGGAGAGGGGCGTTGGATGACGCAGCGGTAAGGGTCAGTGCGGGTTCGGTGCGGGGGCTTGTGCGGTGCCTGTGCGGTGCCTATGCGGAGCCTGCGCGGGGTCGGCGCTTGATCGGTGACAGGCGTCGGATCAAGCCTCGGCGGGGCTCTTGGCCTCGATTGCCAGGGCATGCACGCCCTGGGGGATCACATCGCGCAGAGCATCATACACAAGGCGATGGCGTGCCACCCGGCTCAGCCCGGCCATGCGTTCGCTGGTGATGCGCACCCGCCAATGTGAACCTTCGCCGGCACCGACGTGGCCGGCATGCAGGTGGCTTTCATTCAGCACTTGCAGCGTCTGCAGCGGCACGATGGCCGCGCGCAGTGCTTGTTCAATCTGCTCAGCGGAGACACTGCTCATGCTTTGTCCTGGGCGGTGGTGGTAGCGGCGGTCGTGGAGGCGGCGGCAGCGGGGGTGGTGGTGGTGGTGCTGGCGCCGGCCGTTCCAGCGGCCGTGTCAGTTGGCAGATGCCGGCTGATGTACCAGCCCTGTGCCAGCGTGAACAGCAGCATCAGGCCGATGCCACCGAACAGCTTGAAGTTGACCCAGGTGGCGGTGTCAAAGTTGAAGGCCACCCAAAGGTTGAGCACGCCCATCAAGGCGAAAAAGCCGACCCAGGCCAAGCTGAGTCGGGCCCACACCCGCTCAGGCAGTTGCATTTGCTCGCCCAGCATCAGCTTGAGCAGGTTGCGCCGGATGGCGAACTGGCTGACCAGGACGCTCAGGCCCATCGCCCAGTACAGGCCGGTGGGCTTCCACTTGATGAAGGTCTCGCTGTGCAGCCAAACGGTCAAGCCGCCCAGCACCACCACCAGGGCCAGGCTGATCCACAGCATCAGGTCGACCTTCTTGCCGCGGGCCTTGAGCCAGGCCACTTGCGCCAGCGACGCCAAGATCACGATCACGGTGGCCAACAACACCGGCGCCTCGGTGGTGCCCACCTGGCCACCGGCGACCATGAAGCCGAGGTGCTCGGTGGCGAAGGCAGCGGCCCATTCCTTGTGACCCTCAGCGTATTTGAAGGTGGCGAAGAACAGCAGGATGGGCAGGAAATCGAACAGTAGCTTCATGCGGGCGGCAGTGTACCGGCCGCCGCGTGACGGCCGTTGCGAAGAAGTAGGGCGCAAGCGCCGCGGACCGAATCTGACGGGGCTTGGCGCGAGGCCGGCCCAACGCCGGGCCGCTCCCAAGCGGGCCGGCAACCCGCCCGGCGGGTGGTGGCGGGTACCCCCGCCGCCGGGTGCTCCACTTACCGCGGAACGAAGTCGATCGCCGCCGAGTTGATGCAGTAACGCTCGCCGGTGGGCTCGGGGCCGTCCTCGAAGACATGGCCCAGGTGGCTGCCGCACTGGGCGCAGCGCACTTCCACCCGCACCATGCCGTGGCTGGAATCGGTGATGCGCTCGATGCGGCCGGGCTCGATATCCTGGTACCAACTGGGCCAGCCGCAGCCGGCGTCGAACTTGTGCTCGCTCTCGAACAGCACCTGGCCGCAGCCGACACAGCGGTAGGCGCCGTCAGACCAATGGTCCCAGAACTGGCCGGTGAAGGGCCGCTCGGTCGCCGCCTGGCGCGCCACTTGGTACTGCATCGGGTCGAGTTGTTCTCGCCACTCGGCCTCGGTTTTGCGCACCGGGTAGCGGGGATCATCCTGCGGGTGTGGTTCAGGGCGGGTCTTGCCGAAGAGGTTCATGGCGAGCGGGCAGTTTGCGGTGGATCGGTCAGCGCCGGCAGAACCGGTGCATCGCTTCGTAGCGATTCTCTCGCCGATGAATGCTGGCGACCCGCGGGCACGGGGAATCACCCCAAACCGGTGGTGGCGGCCAGCCGCGATACTGCTTTGCTGTTTCATTTGCTGTTTGACGGTGATTGGCGGCGGCCTCGGCGGCCGCCAGCGCCACCCCTGACCCACTGTTGAAACTGAATTAGGAGCGACCCCATGCTCGGCCTGATGCAAGACCACCCGTTGCTGATCTCCAGCCTGATCGACTTTGCCGGTCGCCACCATGCCGAGGCCCAGATCGTCTCGCGCCGGGTCGAGGGCGATATCCACCGCAGCACCTACGCCGATGTCGCCAAGCGCTCACGCCGCGTGGCCAACGCACTCGACCGGCTGGGCCTGGCCTTTTCCGACCGCGTCGCCACGCTGGCCTGGAACGGCTACCGCCACCTGGAGCTGTATTTCGGCATCACCGGCAGTGGCCGGGTGGTGCACACCATCAATCCGCGGCTGTTGCCCGAGCAGATCGCCTGGATCGCCAACCATGCCGAAGACCAGGTCGTGTGTTTTGACATGACCTTCTTGCCCATCGTCAAGGGCATCTGGTCGCACTGCAGCACG
>JAYVDE010000533.1:0-3676 GCA_043749575.1 Burkholderiaceae bacterium
CGAGCTTCTGGATCATGTAGGCCAGCTGGCGCCGACCCCAGTCTTCGATCCGGTGCACACGGCCGTTGGCCGCGGCGACCAGGGCCTTGTAACGCTCCAGCATGGCGGGAACTTGTTCGCTCTGATCCGGGTGGATCAACAGCACGATCTCGTAATGACGCATAGACACTCCTTGTGGGTTCCGGCAGTTTGATATTTGAAACTGCCAGGGAAGCTGCCCGGGGGCGTCACGCTCACGTCTGCAACACGATGACTTGGTCGCTTGGTGGTCGTTCCGGTGCAGCAAAGGGAAAGCCGATGATTATAGCGCGGAAGGCGGGCCGTGCCGGCTGTCGCCCCACGCCACCGGCTCGGGGCGCCGCAGCGCGTCGACCATCGCCAGCTGCGCTTCGGCCGGCCGCGGCGTGACCAGGCTCACCAGCACCAGCACCAGGCAGCCCGCCGGCACGCCGAAGACACCGGCGGTCATCGGATCGATACCGAACCAGCGGTCCGCCAGCGCGGCCTCGCCCAGCCCCAGCCAGGCACGTGGGCCGGCCAGGTGCTGCGCCATGTACCAGAGGCACACGCCCGCGCCGGTGAGCATGCCGGCCACCGCGCCGGCGCGGTTGGCACGGCGCCAGAAGATGCCGATCACCAGCGCCGGGAAAAACGTCGCGGCCGCCAGCGAAAACGCCGCGGTGACAACCGGCAGGATGCTGGTGATGCGCAGCGATGCCACCCAGGCCGCCAGCACCGCTGTCAGCAGCACCATCAGCTTGCTCAGCATCACCCGCTTGATCGCCGAGGTGCCGGGGCGGAAGACGCGGAAGATGAAGTCATGCGAGAGCGCGTTGCTGATGGTCAGCAGCAGGCCGTCGGCGGTGGACAGCGCGGCCGCCAGCCCGCCGGCGGCCACCAGGTAGGTGACGACCAGCGGCAGGCCACCCAGCTCGGGCGCGGCCAGCACGATCATGTCGCCGCCCAGGTGCAGCTCGGCGAACTGCAGGATGCCGTCGCCGTTGATGTCCTGCACCGAGACCAGCGAGGCGTCGAGCTTGTTCCAGCGGCGAATCCAGTCGGGCAGGCTGCCAAACGAGGTGCCCACCAGTTCGGTGAACACCTGGTACTTGACCATCACCGCCAGCGCCGGCGCGCTGAGGTAGAGCAGCACGATGAACACCAGCGACCAGCCGACCGAGCGCCGCGCGTCGCTGACCGAAGGCGTGGTGTAGTAGCGCGTCAGCACATGCGGCATCGCCGCGGTGCCCAGCATCAGGCAGAACACCAGGGCCATGAAGTTGACCCTCGCCTGGCCACCCGCCGTGCCGGCTGCGCCGGCCGCCGCCGCGGTGTCGGCCAGTGGCGCCAGCCCGGCCAGCGGCTGGGCCTGGGCGCGCGCCAGGTCGTGCTCGCGCTGGTAGGCGACGCGGGCCTCGGCCTCGCTGCGCGGCATTCGCTCGAGCCGGCGCTCGGCCTGCTGGATGCCGGCCAGCGGCGCGTTCTCGGCATGCATGCGTTCGATCTCGCGCGCCAGGCCTTCGGTATCGCTGGCCATCGCGGCCGGCACGTCGCGCAGCTTGCGCTGGGCGTCGTCGGCGCGCGCGGTCAGCAACTGCCGCACCTCGATCTCGGCCGGGTCGACCAGCAG
Organism: Burkholderiaceae bacterium; assembly: GCA_043749575.1. Taxonomy (GTDB): domain Bacteria; phylum Pseudomonadota; class Gammaproteobacteria; order Burkholderiales; family Burkholderiaceae_C; genus Pseudaquabacterium. The sequence goes on from JAYVDE010000533.1 coordinate 1,631, forward strand.
CTGCGCCTCGCGCTCGCTGATCACCGCCAGCTGCTGGCTGTAGCTGAAGACCGGCAACCACGAACCGGTCTGGTGCAGGCTGAGCCACATCACCGGCACGGTGTAGGCAATGATCAGCACGATGTACTGGGCCACTTGGGTCCAGGTGACGGCACGCATGCCGCCCAGGAACGAACACACCAGCACACCGCCCAGGCCGACGAAGATGCCGATCTCGAAGCTGAAGCCGGTGAGGTGTGAGGTGACCAGGCCCACGCCGTAGACCTGCACCACGACGTAGACAAACGACACCAGCACGGTGGCGGCCACGCCCAGCAGGCGCGGCCATTGCCCGCCGTAACGAGCGCCAAGAAAATCCGGAATGGTGAACTGGCCGAAGCGCCGCAGGTAGGGCGCCAGCAGCACCGCCACCAGGCAGTAGCCCCCCGTCCAGCCCAAGATGTAAGCCAGGCCGTCGAAGCCCTGCAAGTAGAGCACCCCCGCGGTGCCGATGAAGCTGGCGGCCGACATCCAGTCAGCCGCAGTGGCCATGCCGTTGTAGATGGCCGGCACCCGCCGGCCGGCCACGTAGTACTCGGCCTCGTTGGTCGTGCGGCTGGCCAGGCCAATGCCGGCGTAGACCAGTACCGTGGCGATCAGGAAGCTGCCGCCGATCCAGCCGCGCGACCAGCCGTTGCGCTCCAGCACCGCAAGCAACACGATGAAGCCCACCACACCCAGCGTGAACAGGCCGTAACGCCGGTGCAGCTTGCGGCTGAAGCGCCGGGTCGTTTCAGCCCGGCTGGGCAACAGGCTGGACATGGTGGCTCAGGTCAGCATCGCTGCGTGTGGGGTGGGGTCGGATCGGGTCGACCGGGCACCGGGCGGCTGGCCGCTCAGCGCGACGCCAGCCGGGTCCAGGTCTCGACCACCGAGTCGGGGTTCAGCGAGATCGACGCAATGCCCTCGTCGGCCAGCCAGTCGGCAAAGTCGGGGTGGTCGCTGGGGCCCTGGCCGCAGATGCCGATGTACTTGCCGGTGGCCCGGCAGGCGGCAATGGCCCGGCTGATCAAGGCCTTGACAGCGGGGTCGCGCTCGTCGAAGTCGGCGGCCAGCTGCGGCAACCCCGAATCGCGGTCCAGCCCCAGCGTCAGCTGGGTCAGGTCGTTCGAGCCGATCGACATGCCGTCGAAGTGGGCCAGGAACTGGTCGGCCAGGATCGCGTTGCTGGGCACCTCGCACATCATGATCAGGCGCAGGCCGTTCTGGCCGCGCGCCAGGCCGCGGTCGGCCAGCAACTGCGCCACCCGCTCGGCCTGCCGCACGGTGCGCACAAACGGCACCATGATCTCGACGTTGCTCAAGCCCATGTCGTTGCGCACGCGCTTGAGAGCCTCGCACTCCATCGCAAAGGCTTCGGCAAATTCACCGCTGATGTAGCGCGACGCGCCACGAAAACCCAGCATCGGGTTCTCTTCGTCGGGCTCGTAGCGCGAACCGCCGATCAGCTTCTTGTACTCGTTGCTCTTGAAGTCGGACAGCCGCACGATCACCGGCTTGGGCCAGAAGGCGGCGGCAATGGTGGCGATGCCTTCGACCAGTTTGTCGACGTAGAACGCCCGCGGGCTGGCATGGCCGCGGGCCACCGATTCAACCGCCTTCTTCAGGTCGGGCTCGATGTTGGGGTAGTCGAGGATCGCCTTCGGGTGCACGCCGATGTTGGTGTTGATGATGAATTCCAGCCGCGCCAGGCCGACGCCCGAATTGGGAATCTGCGCAAAGTCGAAGGCCAGCGACGGGTTGCCGACGTTCATCATGATCTTGATCGGGCAGTACGGCAGCTCGCCGCGTTTGACCTCGGTGACTTCGGTTTCCAGCAGGCCGTCGTAGATCACGCCGGTATCCCCTTCGCTGCAGACCACGGTGACCAGTTGGCCGTCGCTGAGCGTTTCGGTCGCGTCGCCACAACCGACCACCGCGGGGATGCCCAGTTCGCGGGCGATGATCGCGGCGTGGCAGGTGCGCCCGCCGCGGTTGGTGACGATGGCGCTGGCGCGCTTCATCACC
>JAYVDE010000534.1:0-9834 GCA_043749575.1 Burkholderiaceae bacterium
GCCATAGCCCAGCTATGGCGAGGATTTGCAAGGCCGCAGACCGCCCAAAACAGGGCTGACCGCGCCGCGAGGGACTTGTTCAGCGTTGCCCTAATAGCCCATAGCCGCCAGCAGGTCGTCAACGTCTGCCTGGGCCACCGCCTTGTCGGGCACTTGCGGTCCTGCCAGCTGGGCCCGCAACGGCGCCCGGACCAGCCGGCCCTCGGTCCGCGCCAGCAGCATGCGCAACTGCTGTTCGGTGTGGCTGATGATGGCCACCACCTTCTTGATCACCTGGCCCGACAGGTCCTGGAAGTCCTGCGCCATCATGATGTCGGTCAAGACCCCCGACTGGCCCCGCACCACGCCGCCGTGGTGGCGCAGCGCCTCCACCGCCTCGGCCAGCGCGGCGCGGGCCTCGCCCACACCCAGCTCGGGATGATCGGCCAGGCTGGCCAGGCGGCCGGCCAGTGCCTCGGCATCGGTCGCGGCTGACTGGCAGACCGGCTGCGCCGCATCGACCATGTTGAGCACCTTGTTCGCGGCAGCCTCAGTCAACTGGCCGACATAGGACAAGCGCTCGCAGGCGTCGGGAATCTCGTCGACCAGCAGGTGCAGCGCCGCATCCCAGCCCAGCTCGGCCAGCGTGATGCCCAGGCGGCGCACCCGTTGGTCGAGCTGGTCGAGGGCGTCCCGTCCTTCTGATAGGTCACTCACAGTGCGGCGCTCCGGTCGGCTGGCTTATTTTGGGGTTCGGGCAGGTCTGCCACCTGCCGCGACGGCCGGCAACACGACCCGGCCTAGTTGAAAGACCTATCGGCATGAACGGTAGCCGGCTGGACTGCGCAGCCGCGACTTGCGTCACGCTGCGCCCGTGTCGGGAAAGCTTGACCCGACCCGACCCGACCCGACCCGGCGCGGGCGCTGCGGGCGCTGCGGGCGCTGCGGACGGTGCTGGCGGTTCTGCGGCCCGTGCTGCGGGCAAGCCCGGCTGTCCGGGCGCACGCGGCTTGCCTACGATCAGGGTTGCCCGTCGTACGACCCGCCACACCACCCGCCACACCACCCGCGCGCCGTCACACCACACCACACCACACCACCCGAACCACCACCCCGAGACCAGCCCCATGAGCAGCAGCCCCACCCAGTACCCACTCGACGCCAGCAAGATGCCCCGCTTTTGGTACAACATCGCCGCCGACCTGCCGTCGCCACCGCCGCCGGTGCTGCACCCCGGCACGATGCAAGCGATCGGCCCGGCCGATCTGGCGCCGCTGTTTCCGATGGAGTTGATCCTGCAGGAGGTGTCGACCGAGCGCGAGATCGAGATCCCCGAGCCGGTGCGCGAGGTCTTCAAGCTGTGGCGGCCGGCGCCGCTGTTTCGCGCCCACCGGCTGGAGAAGGCACTCGGCACGCCCGCCAAGATCTACTACAAGTACGAGGGCGTCTCGCCCGCCGGCAGCCACAAGCCCAACACCGCCGTGCCGCAGGCCTGGTTCAACGCCCAGGCCGGCACCAAGAAGCTGACCACCGAGACGGGCGCCGGCCAATGGGGCTCGTCGCTGGCCTTCGCCGGCAACCTGTTCGGCATCGGCGTCACAGTGTTCCAGGTGCGGGTGAGCTACGACCAGAAGCCCTACCGCCACGCGCTGATGGAGACCTACGGCGCGCGCTGCATCGCTAGCCCGTCCAACGAGACGAACTACGGCCGCGCGGTGCTGTCGCAGCGCGCCGACCACCCCGGTTCGCTGGGCATCGCGATCAGCGAGGCGGTCGAGATCGCCGCCACCCGCGACGACACCAAGTACGCGCTGGGCTCGGTGCTCAACCATGTGCTGCTGCACCAGACCATCATCGGCCAGGAGGCGATGCTGCAGCTGGAGATGGCCGGTGACGACCCCGACGTGATCGTCGGCTGCACGGGCGGTGGCAGCAACTTTGCCGGCATCGCCTTCCCGTTCATCGGCCAGCAGCTGCGCGGGCGCGGCAAGACCAAGCAGCGCCGCATCGTCGCGGTGGAGCCGGCGGCCTGCCCGTCGCTGACCCGCGGCCAATACGCCTACGACTTCGGCGACACCGGCCACATAACGCCGCTGACCAAAATGCACACGCTGGGCAGTACCTTCACGCCACCGGGCTTTCATGCCGGCGGGCTGCGTTACCACGGCATGGCGCCGATGGTCTCGCACCTGGCGCAGCTGGGCCTGCTGGAGGCCACCGCCTACCACCAGCTGGCCTGTTTCGAGGCCGGCGTGTTGTTCGCCCGCACCGAGGGCATCGTGCCGGCACCCGAGGCCAACCATGCGGTCAAAGGCGCCATCGTTGAAGCGCTGCGCTGCAAGGCCGAGGGCAAGAGCGAGACCATCCTGTTCAACCTCTGCGGCCACGGCCACTTCGACATGGCGGCCTACAGCGCCTACTTCGCCGGCCAGCTGACCGACCAGAGCTACAGCGAGGAAGAGCTGGCGATGGCGCTGTCGGGCCTGCCCTCGGTGCCGGCTTGACGGCCAGCGCGCCGGCCGCCTGGAACCTCGCTCAACACACCGCCTAGAACCGTCGACTAGATACGCCGCCTAAAACGCCGCCTAAAACGCCGCCCAGTCGGCGTCGGCGTCCGCCGTGGCCGGTTCGGCCTTGGCCTGCTGCTTCGGCTGCGCAGCCGCTGGGCGCAACGCTGCGGCGCGCGGGCGCACGGCGGCTGATGCCTTGGCGTGGGCCACGGTTCGTGGCGGCGCCAAGCCGGCGCTCGCGCTCACATCGCCCGGGCGCAGGCTGAACACCGCGACCACATCGACCAACTGGCGGGCCTGGCCGCGCAGGCTCTCGGCGGCCGCGGCCGACTGCTCCACCAACGCGGCGTTTTGCTGCGTGGTCTGGTCCATCAGGCTCACCGCCTCGCCCACTTGCTGCACTCCGGCGCTCTGCTCGGTGCTGGCCGCGTCGATCTCGCCCATGATGTCGGCCACCTGCTTGATCGAGCTGACCACCTGCTGCATGGTGGTGCCGGCCTGGTCGACCAGCGCCGTGCCCTGCTCCACCCGCTCGACGCTGGCGTTGATCAGGGTCTTGACCTCGCGCGCGGCCTCAGCGCTGCGTTGGGCCAGGCTGCGCACCTCGCTGGCCACCACCGCAAAGCCACGGCCCTGCTCGCCGGCCCGCGCGGCTTCGACCGCCGCATTCAACGCCAGGATGTTGGTCTGGAAGGCGATGCCGTCGATCACGCCGATGATGTCGGCGATCTTGCGCGAGCTGTCGTTGATGCCCTTCATGGTGTCGACCACCTGGCCGACGACCGCACCGCCCTTGACGGCGATGCTGCTGGCACTCAGGGCCAGCGCATTGGCCTGGCGCGCGTTGTCGGCGTTGTGGCGCACCGTGGCCCCCAGCTGCTCCATCGACGCGGCGGTCTGCTGCAGCGCCGAGGCTTGTTCTTCGGTGCGCTGGCTCAGGTCCTGGTTGCCCTGGGCGATCTGCGCGCTGGCAGTGGCCACGCTGTCGGCGTTGATGCGCACCGCGCCGACCACCTTCACCAGGCTGTCCTGCATGCGGCCGAGTTGGGCCATCAGGCTGTCGTGGTCGCCGGCGCGCAACTGCACCGCCACGCTCAGGTCACCGGCGGCCACCCGTTGGGCCAGCGCAGCGGCCTCGGCTGGCTCGCTGCCAAGCTGGCTGGTGATCGAGACCGTCACCCGCCAGCCCAGCAGCAGCGCCGCCGCCGCACCCGCCAGCGAGCAGCCGATCAGCAGCCACTGGGCCTGCGCGTAGTCCTGCAAGGCCGCGGTGTGATGCTTTTCGTTGGTGGCCTCCTGATGGGCCATGTAGTCGCCGATGGCGGCCTGCCAGCGCTCGCCGGCCGGCCCGGCGGTCTTCAGCAGGAAGGCCATGGCCGACGGGGTCTCGCCGGCCTGACCCAACGCCAGCACCTTGTCGTTGAGCGGGCGGGTCTCGTCGCGTGCGGCGGCGATCTTGGCGCGCAGCGCCTTGCCCGCTTCGCTGCCCGGCATCTTGTCGAGGGTGGTCCAGGCCTGGTCATAGCGCTCGCGCGCGTCCTTGATCTTGGCCAGCTCAGCGGCCAGCGCAGTGTCGTCGGCCAGCAGCATCACCGTGCGCATCGACCGGCTGATGTCGTGCACCGATCCGGAAAACACCTGGCTGAGCCGGACCTTGACGTTGTTGTCCAGCACCACGTCGTCCAGGTTGGTCTGGATCGCCGCCAGCTTGTGCAAGGCCAGGCCGGTCGACAGCAGCGAGATCAACAGCACCAGGCCGAAGGCCCAGGCCAGACGTGCACGGACCTTGAGGTCGGTAAATCGCATGGGAACTTCCTACTTTGTTGGATAGACACTGGTCGGTGCCGGCCGTGAAGCTTGTAGACAGCCGGCTCGCTCACCACAACAGACCAGGGCGAACGACCCTCTCGTGCTCTATCGGCACCCGCACCACGATCTTGAGTCGGTGCGCCGATGTGCAGGGGGCGGCGACGGCGACGCTGGGGCGGGCGGGCGGGCGGGCGGGCGTTGGGGCGCTGATGAGAAACAAACGCCGGGCCGCCCGAAGTTTTTTCTTCGCCCTTGGCGGGACGGACGCCGCAAGGCTGCGGCCTGGGGGGGGGCGAATTCAGCCCGTCAACTGCTGCCAGGCCTTGTGGTTAAGACAGCACATGCCCTGCGGGCCGATGTCAGTCGCCACCGAATAGCCTGGCATCAGCTCGCAAGCTGTTGCCAGGATTTTTCGAGCCGTTTTGTGCTGACCGGCTGCGGCGTGCGCAGCTCTTGGGCGAAGAAGCTGACCCGCAACTCCTCCAGCAACCAGCGGTACTCATCGAGCCGGGCATCGGCGACGCCCTTCTGCTCGGCCAGCCGGCGCAGGTAGCGCTGCTCGATCGGGCGCAGCTCGGTCAGGCGCTCGGCGTCGCGCTGCGGGTCGGCACGGTACTTGTCCAGCCGCGCGGTGACGGCCTTCAGGTAGCGCGCAAAGTGCTGCAACTGGCCATAAGGCGCAGCCTGCAAAAAGCGCTTGGGCAGCAGGCGTTGCAGCTGCGCAGTGATGTCGTCGGCCACGTCCTTGGGCGGCCGGGCATCGCGCAGCTTGCGTTGTGCCGCGGCGTAGTCGATGAGGATCGCGCCGGCCAGCCGCGCCACGTCTTGCGCGATCAGGTTCAGGCGGCTGCGGCCTTCGGTGATGCGGGCGTTGAAGGCCGTGGCATCGCCGGGCAGCGGCTCGGCCAGGAAGGCGCGGTCGAGCGCCAGCTCGATGATCTGGGTGCGCAACTCGTCGGCGCTGCCCAGCGGCATGTAGGCCGCGGCCATCTTGACCAGATCGGGGATGTTCTTTTCCAGGTACTTCAGCGGCTCTTTGAGGGCCAGCGCCACCAGCCGGCGCAGGCCGGCGCGGTGCTTGGCCGCGGCCACGGCGGGCTCGTCGAAAACCTCGATCTCGACATGGCTGGTCTTGTCGATCAACGCCGGAAAGCCGATCAGCACCTGGCCGGCCTGGTGAATCTCCATCAGCTCGGGCAACTCGCCAAAAGTCCACGCGGTGTAGGGCAGCGGCGCGGCGGGTGGTGCTGCGGCCTGGGCACTGGGCCCGGTTTTCTCGATCCGGCGGGCGCCGCCCGCGGCCGCTGAAGACGCAGCGGCCGGCGCCGCTGCGGCTAGGGCGCTGCCCGGCGCGTTGGCCGGCGGCGCCAACTTCAGCGCCGCCAGCGCCTGGAAGGCCGAGCGCGCCTGGCCGCCCAGCTCGGCCTTCAGCGTGGCCAGGTGGCGGCCCAGGCCGAGTTGGCGGCCATGCTCGTCGACGACGCGGAAGTTCATGAACAAATGGGGCTGCAGCATGTCGAGCTTGAAGTCGTTGCGCTGAACCGCGATCTGGCTGCGCTCGCGCACGGCCTTCAGCAGCACCTCCAACAGCGCGCCCTGGCCAAACGGCTGGGTCGCAACAAACTCGGCCACGTAGTCGGGCAACGGCACCAGCCGGCTGCGCGGGCGCTGGTGCAGGCTCTTGCACAGCGCGGTGATCTTGCCCGCCAGCATGCCCGGCACCAGCCACTCGCAGCGCTCCTCGCTGACCTGGTTCAGCGCGTAGATCGGCACCGTCACCGTCACGCCGTCCTTCGCGTCGCCCGGGTCGTGCAAGTAGCTCGCGGCGCAATCCACGCCGCCCAGGCGCACGGTTTTCGGGAAGGCGCTGCCGGTGATGCCGGCGGCCTCGTGGCGCATCAACTCGTCGCGGGTCAGCTGCAGCAGCTGGGGCTGGCGCTTGACCTCGTCGCGAAACCAACGCTCCAGGCTGGCGCCCGAGTGCACGTTGGCCGGCAGTTGCTGGTCGTAGAAGGCGTAGATCAGCTCGTCGTCGACCAGCACGTCCTGGCGCCGGCTCTTGTGCTCCAGCTCTTCGACCTGCGCCAGCAGCCTGCGGTTGTGGCCGATGAAGGGCAGCAAGCTGCCCCAGTCATCTTCGACCAGCGCCTGGCGGATGAAGATCTCGCGCGCGGCTTTCGGGTCGACCAGGCCGAAGTTCACCCGCCGGTTGGCATAGACCACGATGCCGTACAGCGTGGCGCGTTGCAGCGCGATCACCTCGGCGGCTTTTTTCTCCCAGTGCGGTTCGAGCAGCTGGGTCTTCAGCAGGTGGCCGGCGACACCCGGAATCCACTGCGGGTCGATCGCCGCCAGGCCGCGGCCATAGAGCCGCGTGGTGTCGACCAGCTCGGCGGCGATCAACCAGCGGCCGGGCTTCTTGCTCAGGTGCGCACCCGGGTGGCGCCAGAACTTGATGCCGCGCGCGCCCAGAAACCACTCGTCATCCTCGCGCTTGCAGCCCACGTTGCCCAGCAGCCCGGCCAGCATCGCCAGGTGCAGCTGCTCGTAGCTGGCGGGACTGGTGTTCAGCCGCCAGCCATGCTCGGCCACCACGGTGTGCAGCTGAGCATGGATGTCGCGCCATTCACGCACCCGCCGCGGGTTGACGAAGCTCTCGCGCAGGCTCTGCTCCTGCTGGCGGTTGCTGAGTTTGTGGCTGTCGATGCGCGGGGTGGCTGCGAAGCCGGCCCCGGCGATGGGGTGCCCATGCACACCGCGCCCTTCCTCGATCCAGGCCCACAGCTTGAGATAGCCGATGAACTCCGACTTCTCGTCGTCGAACTTCTTGTGCTTCTCGTCGGCGGCTTGGGCCACATCCATCGGCCGGTCGCGCACGTCCTGCACGCTCAGCGCGCTGTCGATGATCAACACCTCGCTCAGCGCCTCGCGCTTGCGCGCCTCCAAAATCATGCGGCCCACCCGCGGGTCTAGCGGCAGGCGGCTCAGCTCCTGGCCGATCGGCGTCAGCTCGTTGTCATCGTCGACCGCGCCCAGCTCGCCCAACAGCTCGTAGCCGTCGGCGATGGCCTTGGCGCGCGGCGCTTCGAGGAACGGAAACGCCTCGACCGTGCCCAGCCGCAGGCTTTTCATGCGCAGGATCACGCCGGCCAGCGAGCTGCGCAGGATCTCGGGATCGGTGAAGGGCGGCCGGCCGCTGAAATCCTTCTCGTCGTAGAGCCGGATGCAGATGCCGTTGGCCACCCGGCCGCAGCGCCCGGCCCGCTGGTTGGCCGCCGCCTGGCTGATGGCCTCGACCTGTAACTGCTCGACCTTGGTGCGGTAGCTGTAGCGCTTGACGCGCGCCACACCGCTGTCGACCACGTAGCGGATGCCCGGCACGGTCAGCGAGGTTTCGGCCACGTTGGTGGCCAGAACGATGCGCCGGCCGTTGCCCGGGTTGAACACCGCTTCTTGTTCGGCCTGCGACAGCCGCGCGAACAGCGGCAGGATCTCGGGCTGCGGCCCCCCCTTGTGTTGGCGCGCCAGGTGCTTGCGCAAGTGATCGGCGGCGTCACGGATCTCGCGCTCGCCGGGCAAGAAGACCAGGATGTCGCCCGAGCCACCGCCCTGCCAGAGCTCGTCCACCGCGTCGGCGATAGCTTCATCGAGCCCGTACTCGCGCGAGTCCTCAAACGGCCGCCAGCGTTGCTCGACCGGGAACAGCCGCCCGCTGACCTGGATCACCGGGGCCGGGCCCAGGCGGGACGCAAAGTGCTTGGCAAAGCGCTCGGCATCGATCGTGGCCGAGGTGACGACGATCTTGAGATCAGGCCGCCGCGGCAGCAGCTGGCGCAGGTAGCCCAGCAGGAAGTCGATGTTCAGGCTGCGCTCGTGGGCCACGTCGATGATGATGGTGTCGTACTGGCGCAGGTCGGGGTCGCCTTGCGTCTCGGCCAGCAAGATGCCGTCGGTCATCAGCTTGACGCTGGCGCCGGGCTGCAGCCGGTCCTGGAAGCGCACCTTGTAGCCCACCACCTCGCCCAGCGGCGATTGCAGCTCGTCGGCGATGCGTTTGGCCACGCTGGTGGCGGCCAGCCGGCGCGGCTGGGTGTGGCCGATCAGGCCGCGGCCACCGGCGCCCCTGCCGCGGCCCAGTTCGAGCGCGATCTTCGGCAGCTGGGTGGTCTTGCCCGAGCCGGTCTCGCCGCAAACGATGATGACCTGGTGCGTGGCCAAGGCGCGCGCGATCTCATCACGCCGGGCCGAGACCGGCAGCGATTCGGGGTAGGTGATAGCCGGGATCGCGGTGGCGGGGCGCGGTGGCCGATCGACGCGGGGCTCGCGCGGTGGGCGCTGTGCGGCTGGCGGGCGGTCGGGCCGGGGCGCTGGTGCGGGTGCGGGTGCCGACCGGTCAGGCGGCGGAGGCGGTGCGGGCAGGTTCACGTAGTGGGCGATTATCCCTGCTTGAGGGCCGACAACTCAGCCGGCGCCGGGCCGCCCCAAGGCGGCTGAGCGCCCCCTCGGGGGGCAGGAGCGAAGCGACGTGGGGGCCGCCATCTCAGGCCAGCAGGTCGGCGACCGTCATCGTGTTGATGCCGCTGCGCTGGCGGAACGGGCCGCTGGCGTGTTGTTCCTGCAGCAGCAGCCGGTCCACCAGCGGCAGCGCCAGCGTGCGGTGGAGGTCGATCAGCAACACATGGCGCTGGGCGCCGGCCTCGTCGAGACGGCCGCACCAGCCCAGCACCAGCAAGTCTTCCAACACCGGCTCGACCTGCAGCGGGTCGACCCGCAGCCGCCCGGCCAGTGCATCGGCGACCAGCCCGCGCTCGTCACGTCCGCGCGCGTCGGCCAGCGCCTGCAGCACTTCCAGCGCCAGCGCGAAGCGCTCGCCGGGGCGGTCGGGGCGGCGGCGCACATGCATCGCCAGGCTGGGGGCGTAGGCGGCCACCACCGCGCCCAGCAGCACGATCACCCAGCTGAGGTAAACCCACAGCAGCAGGATAGGCACCGTGGCGAAAGCGCCATACATCACCGAATAGGTCGGCACCAGGCCCAGGTACAAGCCCAGCAAGCGCTTGGCGGCCTCGAAGCCCAGGCCGACGAACAGCCCGCCCGCCCCGGCATGCGACCAGCGCACATGGGTGTTGGGCAGCAGGCGGAACAGCGCGGCCGCGCCACCGACCAGCAGCAAAAATTCGAGCAGGCTCAACAGCAGCGCCACACCGCCTGGCAGCGTGCCGATCCAGCCGATCCAGCCGCGCGAGGCCGTCAGCGCATACGAGGTCAGCGACAGGCTGGCGCCCAGCACCAATGGACCAAGCGTCAATGCGGTCCAATACACCAGCACACGCTGGGCCAGCGGCCGGGGCTTGGGCACGCGCCAGATGCCGTTGAGGGTGCGGTCGATCGTGAACACCAACGCCAGCGCTGTCAGCCCCAGCACCACCAGACCCGCACCGCCCAGCTTGTTGGCCTTGCCGGCGAACTGGGTCAGCGCCATCAACACCGGCCGGGCAATGTTGTCGGGCACCAGGCTTTGCAAAAAGTACTGCTG
>JAYVDE010000535.1:0-3666 GCA_043749575.1 Burkholderiaceae bacterium
CTCAAGGTGATGGAGCGCTTCCCGATCATCATCACCGTCGGTGCGGCGCTGCTGGGCTTCCTGGCGGGCGAGATGGTGCTGACCGATCCGGCGGTCACCCAGCGCTATGGCGAGCAAGCGCACTGGGTGGTCAACCTGGCCAGCGCCTTCGGGGCGGTGCTGGTGGTGGCTTCGGGCATGGTTCTGCAGCGTCGCCACGCCGCCAAGCAAGCCGCCTGACCGGGCCGCGCTGGCCGCCGAGCCCCGCCCGCTGGCCGCTGGCGGGGCTTTCTGCTTTAATGCTTCATTGAAGGGGAGTAGCTCCCGGCGTCCAGCGGCCAACGGCCCGGTGGGTGGCGGCAGGCGGGCCGTCAATACGAAGTTCAACTCGTTCAAGTTCAGCTTCCGGTCCGCTAGGCAGACGCCAGGTCTGCCGAGCAAGACCTTCGTGCGCACGCAGCCTGCTGTGGCGCCCGGAGGTGCTCGTGAGCATCCTGGGTTCCGTGGTCGGTGTGCGTGTTGAAACGATCAACACCACTTTTACGGAGCGCGCATGGAAATTCTCTCCCCCGCCTGGTTTTCGGCCCTGCTGGCGATCGTCCTGATCGACCTGGTGCTGGCCGGCGACAACGCCATCGTCATCGCGCTGGCCGCCCGAAAATTGCCCGACCACCTGCGACGACGGGCCGTGCTGTGGGGCACCGTTGGCGCCATCGTCGTGCGCGCGGCGATGACGCTGGTGGTGGTCTGGCTGCTCCAGGTTCCCGGGCTGATGCTGGTCGGCGGCCTGGGCCTGGTGTGGATCGCCTACCGCCTGTTGGTGCCGTCCGAGGGCCACGAAGGCCATGGCGGCACTGCGGCCAACTTCTGGGCCGCGATGAAGACCATCGTGGTGGCCGACGCGCTGATGGGCGTGGACAACGTGTTGGGCGTGGCGGGCGCCGCGCACGGCAGCTTCGACCTGGTGGTGGTGGGCCTGCTGCTGAGCGTGCCCATCATGGTTTGTGGCAGCTCGTTGGTGCTGCGGCTGATCGACCGTTTCCCGCTGATCACCAACCTCGGGGCGGGGATCCTGGCGTTCACCGCGGCGAAGATGATCATCAGCGAGCCGCTGCTCGACCCGGTCTTCGATCCCCACCTGTGGGCGCGACTGGCGCTGTACGCTGCGCTGGTGGCCGGCGTGCTGCTGGCCGGCCGCTGGGCCGTGCGTCGCCATGCCAAGGTGACGGGGAACGCTGCTTCCGCAGCCTGAGTTTTCAAGGAGAGTCTCGATGGAACGATTTGCCGTCTGTCTCGATGATGCCGATCTGGCCCACCGTGCGCTGGCACCGCTGCTGGCGGCCGATTGCGGCCCGGCCCACTGCGTGCTGGTGATTTGCCCGCCCGGCCTGGGCCGGCGCATAGGCCGTTGGCTGACGCCGGCCCTGCGCCACCAGTGGCGCGACGACTGGGCCGCGCAGTTTCGCCTGCGAATGGCCCCGGTTCTGGCGCAAGCGGCGCCCGGCGTGGCCTTCGATTGGGTCGTGGCGCGCCAACCGCTGTCGATCTTCACGCGCGAACTGCGCGGCCATTACGGTGCAGGCCTGCGCCTGATCGACGCCCGGCGGCAGCACCCGGGCAGCCTGAGCGAGCCGATGACCGCCAGCCCGGCCGCCACCGGTAGGCGGTTTGCCGCGCCGGTGGCGGTGGCGTCTTCGCTCTCGCTGCTGTTGGCGTTGACCGACTGACTGGCCGATTGCCACCGAACTGCCCAGCCACCGACCCACCCCGCTAACGATGGCGGCCGCCCGGCGCTCGCGATCAGGTTTTCCGAGCCCCCACAGAGGGGCCGATCAGGAGGTCTACATGGCTTGGTTTTCACTTCGGCGCGGCGCCACGCGGCCAACACCCGCGTTGCGCATCGACGACGGCCCGCCCCTGCTGGCTGGCCGCTACCGATTGGGCGCGCGACTCGGCCAAGGCGCCTCGGCCGTGGTCCGTGAAGCGGTCGACCTGCGCACCGGCAACACCGTCGCCGTCAAGCTGATCAGCCTGCCGCTCGACCTGTCGGAGATCCAGCGCATGGAATGGCTGCAACGCCTGCAACGCGAAGCCGACCTGGCCCGCCGCCTGAACCACCCCGACATCGTGGCCGTGATCGAAGCCGGCCTGCAGGCCGGTGGCGCCTGGCTGGCGATGGAGCGGGTGCGCGGGGTCGACCTCAGCCGCTACACCCAGCGCCACCTGCTGTTGCCCGAAACCCTGGTGCTGCGGATCGGCGCGCGGGTGGCCGCGGCGCTCGCCCATGCCCACGCCAACGGCATCGTGCACCGCGACCTGAAACCCGCCAACGTGTTGGTCAATCTGGTCGACGGCCAGGTCAAGCTGGCTGATTTCGGTGTCGCCCGCGACGAGGATGCCAGCGCCACCCGCACCGGCATGACGCTGGGCACCCCCGCCTACATGGCGCCCGAACAGTTGGCCGGCGCACCGGCCAGCGCTGCCAGCGATACCTATGCGCTGGGCGTCATGCTGTTCGAGCTGCTGGCCGGCCGCCGCCCGCACCAGGCCGCCACCCTGGGTGAATTGCTGAAGGCCGCCGCCAGCCAGGCGCCGGCGTCGCTGGCGCGCTTGCGGCCCGACCTGCCGCCCACCGTGGTGGCCGCTGTTGAGCAGTTGCTGGCGCGCGACGCTGCCGACCGGCCAGCCGACCTGTCGGCCTGGTCGGCGCAGGTGGCCGCGCTGTCAGCGCTGATGGCCCGCGTGCTGTCGCCAACCGTGGCACCTTGCCTGTAACGGCCGCTTGCGCCGCTGCGGGCCGGGGCATACAAGGCACAATCGGCGGCCGCTGTGGTCCGTGCCGGAACCATCCGCCACCCTGCGCAACCGCCCCTCACTTGCCCACCACCGCCGCCGCAGCGCCCAGCATGCCCTTCGAGTACTTCCACGCCATCGACACCGGTCGTGCGCGCAGCAACAACGAAGACTCGGTCGCGGTCGACGAAACCACGTCGCTGGCTGTGCTGGCCGACGGCATGGGCGGCTACAACGCTGGCGAAGTGGCCAGCAACATGGCCACTTCGTTCATCAAGGCCGAACTCGGCCGCTGGCTGTCAGAAGCCGCCAGCCGCGCCAGCGACATCGAAATACGGCGCGCGATGGAAATCTGCGTCGACAACGCCAACCGCGCGATCTTCAACGCCGCCAACGCCAACCCGCAATACGCCGGCATGGGCACCACGCTGGTGGTGGCGGTGTTCCGCGAAGACCAGTTGCGGCTGGGCCATGTGGGTGATTCACGCGCCTACCGCTGGCGCGGCGGCCAGCTGTCGCAGATCACCCGCGACCACTCGCTGCTGCAAGAGCAGATCGACGCCGGCCTGATCAGCCCCGAGCAGGCCGCGTTCTCGGCCAACAAGAACCTGGTCACGCGCGCGGTGGGCGTTGAAGACACCGTGCTGCTGGAAACCCATTTGCACGAGATGCAGCCCGGCGACATCTACCTGATGTGCTCGGACGGCCTGTCGGACATGCTCGACGACGCGATGATTGCGCGCTTGCTGCAGAGCCACGAATCGCTGGCCGCCGCGGGGGGCGCCTTGATCGCTGCCGCCAACGAGGCCGGCGGTAAGGATAATATCGCCCTGATCCTGGTGCGCGTAGCAGGAGGCCCCTCGGGGGCCATGCGGCCTTGGTGGAAGTTCGGAC
>JAYVDE010000536.1:0-3660 GCA_043749575.1 Burkholderiaceae bacterium
CTGGCTCGCCCCCTCGGGGGGGCGACGCCGAAGGCGTTTTAGGGGAAAGCTCATGGGAATTAAAGTCGCAGTAAGGGCACTTGGCGATGCACCACGGCAAATGCACATACAGCGACAGCGGCGGCGATTCACCCAGGCGCAGCGTGCCGGGGCGCAGGTAGCGCGCGACCAGGTCCACGGTGATCAGCGGCCCAGCCCGGTGCCGGGCCGCCCCAAGGCGGGCTGCGCCCCCACGGGGGGCAGCGCCGACACGCAGGGCCAAGCGTGGGGGCTCATAGACACCAGACCTCGGCCAGCATCGCGCGCAGCAATTCGGCTGAGCGGGCACGGTGGCTCAGGCGGTTCTTGGTGACGGCATCGAGTTCGGCCACCGTGGCGCCCAGTTCGGGAATGAACATCAAGGGGTCGTAGCCAAAGCCCTGCTCGCCGCGCGGCGCGACCAGCACCTGGCCGGCCCAGCGGCCCACCGCCACCAGCGGCTCGGGGTCGTCGGCATGGCGGACGGCCACCAGCGTGCTGATGAAGTGGCCGCGGCGGTCGGCATGGCCCTCGGCCGATCGTTGGTCCAGCGCGGCCAGCAGCGCGGCGTTGTTGGCGGCGTCCTGGCGACGGCGGTGGGCCTCGCGGGCCTCGCCGGCGAGGCCCGCCACCTCGCCCGCGTAGTGCGCCGAGATCACGCCCGGCGCGCCCCCCAGCACGCCCACGCACAGGCCAGAATCGTCGGCGATGGCGGCACAGCCACTGGCCAGCGCGGCGTGACGGGCCTTGGCCAGCGCGTTCTCGACGAAGCTGTGGTGCGGCTCGTCGGCTTCGGCGATGCCCAGCGCGGTCTGCGAGACGATGTCCAGCTGCAGCCCGGCCAGCAGCGCACGCAGCTCGGCCAGCTTCTTGGCGTTGTTCGAGGCGAGGATCAGTTTCATCGCTGGGGCCCTGACGCGCTGCTTAGCTGGCCAGCGGCGCGGCCAGCGCGGCGGCCTGCAGCGCCACCAGCTCGCGGATGCCCTTGTCGGCCAGCGCCAGCAAGGCGTTCATCTCGGCATGCGAAAACGCGGCACCTTCGGCCGTG
Organism: Burkholderiaceae bacterium; assembly: GCA_043749575.1. GTDB lineage: Bacteria > Pseudomonadota > Gammaproteobacteria > Burkholderiales > Burkholderiaceae_C > Pseudaquabacterium. The sequence goes on from JAYVDE010000536.1 coordinate 1,067, forward strand.
CCCTGCAGTTCGACGAAGCCGCCAGCACCGGTCATCACGATGTTCATGTCGGTGTCGCAGGACGAATCCTCGGTGTACTCCAGGTCGAGCAGCGGCACGCCCTGCACGATGCCGACCGAAATCGCGGCCACCGCGTCGCGGATCGGGCTCTTGCTGAGTTTGCCCTGCGCCAGCAAGCCGGCCACCGCGTCGGCCGCGGCCACGTAGGCGCCGGTGATGGCGGCGGTGCGGGTGCCGCCGTCGGCCTGGATCACGTCGCAGTCGAGCAAGATGCTGCGCTCGCCGAGCGCCTTCAGGTCGAACACGCAGCGCAGCGAGCGGCCGATCAGGCGCTGGATCTCCTGCGTGCGCCCGCTCTGCTTGCCGCGTGCGGCCTCGCGGTCGCCGCGGGTGTGGGTGGCGCGCGGCAGCATGCCGTATTCGGCCGTCACCCAACCCTCGCCCGAGCCGCGCTTGTGCGGCGGTACCTTCTCCTCGACCGAGGCGGTGCACAGCACCTTGGTGTGGCCAAAGCTCACCAGCACCGAGCCCTCGGCATGGCGGGTGAAACCGCGCTCGATCGTGACCGGGCGCAAGGCGTCGTAGGCACGGCCGTCTCCTCGAGCAAACTCGCGCACAAATTTATTCATGGGAACCTCAGGGTTTCTTTTGAGACGACCGTTTGATCGCCTCGTTGATCTCGCGGATCGAACGGTCGATCTCGGCTTCGTCCAGTTCTTCGGCGGGCCCGTCGCCGCCGGCCAGGCTGGCCTGGATGGTGGAGGCGAACACCTCCTCGCCGAGCGACCGGGTGGAAACGGCAGGCGCGAGATCCGCCGGCTCGCTGCCTTCCCACTCGACCGCCAGCACGGTGACGTTGTCGCTGCGCGCGCCGCCGTTGCGCAGCGCCTGCTCGGCCAACTCAGGCACGGCTTCGGCGATCGGCCGCTGGGCCAGCGACTGGGTGATGACGGTGTCGCTGACACTGCCCCACAAGCCGTCGCTGCACAGCATCACCCGGTCACCGGGCTGCAGCGGCACCGGGCCGCTGGTGTCGAGCACCGGCTTGCCGGGGCTGCCCAGGCAGGTGAACAGCACGTTGCGGTTGTAGCGCTGGGGATCAGCGGGCACCGCCTGGCCCGACTGCTGCAGCGCACCGTGCAGTTCGGTGTAGGAATGGTCGCGGGTGCGGGTTACCAGCTTGTGGCCACGCAGCAGGTACAGGCGTGAATCGCCGCAATGGGCCCAGTACGCCGCCTGGCCCTGCAACACGCAGGCCACGATGGTGGTGCGCGGCGTGTCCATCAGGCCGCGGTCGGTGGCGTAGCGCAGCAACTGCTGGTGGCCGGCCATCACCGCATCCTGCAGAAAGCGCAGCGGGTCTTTCAGCGTGGGCCTCGCATCGCGCTGAAACAGCGCCGACAAGGTCTGCAGCGCCAGCTGCGACGCCACTTCGCCCTCCGGGTGCCCGCCCATGCCATCGGCCAACGCGAACAGGCCCGACGAGCGCGTGTAACAGTAGCCCATGCGGTCTTCGTTCTTGGGTCGGCCGCCCTTGCGGCTGACCTGGTAGACGTTGAACCTCATCGGGCCGCACCCCGTGGCAACAAAACCGCGCGGCGCATCAGGCCTTGGCCCCCGTCTTGAGGCTTTCGATCTGCAGCTTCAGGCGCTCGGAAAAACTGAGCTTGGTGTAGCGGCGCTCGGTCTCGCGCGACAGCTCTTTCTGCAGCGCAAACACGCTCTGCGGCCGCGACAGCGGGTCGAGCGACATACACCACTCGGTGACCTCGATCATGTTGTCGGAATAGACATTGCGCAGCCGCGACAGGCTCAACGCCAACCGGTCTTTTTCAAGCCGCTGCGGCGCATCGTTGGGCGGGTAGCCCTGCATGCAGGCGTAGATGCAGGCGCCGATCGCGTAGATGTCGGTCCAGGGCCCCAAGGTTCCGTCGCGGCGGTACATTTCGGGTGCGGCGAAACCGGGTGTGTACATCGGCCGGATGAAGTTGCCCTCTTTGGACAACACCTCACGCGCGGCGCCAAAATCAAGCATCACCGCCTTGTTTTCGTTGGTGACGAAGACGTTGGCGGGCTTGATGTCGAGGTGCAGCATCTTGTGCTGGTGCACGATGCGCAGGCCGCGCAGCATCTCGTCGAACAGGCTGCGGATGGTGCTTTCGCGAAACACCTTGTCGCGCTTCAAGTCGCGCGCGGTGACGATGAAATCCTGCAGCGTGTCGCCTTGCAGGTAATTCATCACCATGTAGACCGTTTCGTTCTCGCGGAAGAAATTGAGCACGCTGACCACGCTGGGGTGGCTGATCTGCGCCAGCGCGCGGCCTTCCTCAAAGAAGCTCTTGAGGCCCAGCCGGTACAGCGGCTGCTTTTCAGGCCTGACACGCGGCGTCAATTCACCCGGTGAGCGCTCGGCGAGCGAGGCGGGCAGGTATTCTTTGATGGCCACATTGTGGCGGTCGCCGTCTTCGGCGAGGTAGACGACCCCGAAGCCCCCGGCCGCCAACTTCTTGATGACGGTGTAGCCGCCGACCACGGTGCCAGCAGGCAACGGCGCGGGCTTGGGCTTTGACATAATCCTTGGTTTCCCTGAGAGG
>JAYVDE010000537.1:0-3656 GCA_043749575.1 Burkholderiaceae bacterium
GCACCGGAGCTCCCCATGACGAACCTCACCCGTGAACAACAGATCGCCGCCCTCGAGAAAGACTGGGCCGAAAACCCGCGCTGGAAGGGCATCAAGCGCGGCTACACCGCCGCGGACGTGGTGCGTCTGAGCGGCTCGCTGCAGGTCGAGCACACGTTGGCGAAGCGCGGCGCAGAGAAGCTGTGGAACCTGATCAACACTGAGCCGTTTGTCAATTCGCTGGGCGCGCTGACTGGCAACCAGGCGATGCAGCAGGTCAAGGCCGGCCTGAAGGCGATCTACCTCAGCGGCTGGCAAGTGGCCGGTGACGCCAACAGCAACGGCGAGATGTACCCCGACCAGTCGCTGTACTCGGTCGACTCGGTGCCCAAGGTTGTCAAGAAAATCAACGCCACCTTCGCCCGCGCCGACCAGATCCAGTGGTCTGAAGGCAAAAACGACATCGACTTCTTTGCGCCTATCGTGGCCGATGCCGAAGCCGGTTTCGGCGGTGTGCTGAACGCGTTTGAGCTGATGAAGGCCATGATCGAAGCGGGCGCCGCTGGCGTGCACTTTGAAGACCAGTTGGCCGCTGCCAAGAAGTGCGGCCACATGGGTGGCAAGGTGCTGGTGCCCACCCGCGAAGCCTGCTCCAAGCTGATCGCCGCCCGCCTGGCCGCCGACGTGATGGGCACGCCCACCATCTTGCTGGCCCGCACCGATGCCGAAGCGGCTGATCTGGTGACCAGCGACATCGACGACATCGACAAGCCCTTCCTGACCGGCGAGCGCACCGTCGAAGGCTTCTACCGCACCCACAACGGCATCGACCAGGCCATCAGCCGCGGCCTGGCCTATGCCGACTACGCTGACCTGATCTGGTGCGAGACCGGCACGCCTGACCTGGCCTTCGCCAAGAAGTTTGCCGACGCGATCCATGCCAAGTTCCCGGGCAAGCTGCTGGCCTACAACTGCTCGCCGTCGTTCAACTGGAAGAAAAACCTCGACGACGCGACCATCGCCAAGTTCCAGCGCGAGCTGGGCGCGATGGGCTACAAGTTCCAGTTCATCACGCTGGCCGGCTTCCACAGCCTGAACTACGGCATGTTCGACCTGGCCTACGGCTACGCCCGCAACAACATGACGGCCTTTGTCGAGCTGCAGCAAAAGGAATTCGCCGCTGCCGAGCGCGGTTTCACCGCCGTGAAGCACCAGCGCGAGGTCGGCACCGGTTACTTCGACGCGGTGACCACGACGATCGAAGCCAATGCCTCCACTGCGGCGCTGAAGGGTTCGACCGAAAACGACCAGTTCTTCGACCAGAAGCACGGCTGATCCAATCCCCTGGACGGGGTGGCGGCGGGGCCTGACCGGGCCTTGACCGTCGGATAAAAGCAAGCGGCGCTGCCTCACAAGGGCAGCGCCGCTTTGCATTCAGCGGCGTGTTGATCGGCGCTTGGGTCGGGGCGTCTGTGGGGCGCCTGTTGGGCGCTTGTTGCGCGTCCGTTGGTGCGTCTGTCGGCGCTTAACTGGCGCGTTGGCGCCGCAACACCAGCAAGCCGAAGCCCAGCGCCGCCACCGCCAGCGCCGCGATGAACGCCGGGCTTGCGGCGTTGCTCAGCAGCTGGGCGGCGTCGCGCAGCAGCAGCGCCGGCAGTTGTGGCAAGGCGGCCACCACGTCGGCCGGGCCTTCGAGGTGGGCGCCTTGGAAGGTGCGGGTCGCCAGCAAGGCGTTGATCGCTTCTTGACCGATGCGGTCCAGCGACGGCTTCACCAGTGGCATGGGCAGCCGCGGATCAAGCCAATGCACGCCCAACAGGGTGACGACCACCACCACCGGCAGCGCCCAGCGCTTGAGCCAGGCCGACGCGGCCATCGTCAGCAGCAGCAACGGCGACAACCAGGCCACCGCCAGCAGCAGCCCGAGCAATGCGCGTGTGCTCACCGCCAGCAGCGCGGGCAGCAGCGTCCACCAGGGCTGCTTCAGCCAGGCCAGCAGCCCTTGCTGGCTTGCGATGGCCACCAGCGCCACCAGCTGCCCGGCGACCATGGCGACCATCAGCGCCAGCCCCGGCAGCACCAGCAAGTGCATCAACAGCAGCGCGGCCACGTTCTGCACATGGCTGGTCGGCAGCGAGCGCCAGAACTCGATCGAACGGTCTTGCACGTCGCGCCGTGCCAGCCCGGGCAATTGCGCCAGCACCGCCAGCGCCGCCAGCACGAAGGTGGTGGCCATCGTCGCCACCGACCAGCCCACCGTCTGCAGCGCGGACGGCAACGCGTTGATCGCGGCGATCGAGTGCTCGTCGCCATTGACGGTCAGCTGCACGCCGTGGCCGTCGAACAGGCCCAGCACCAGCATCGCCACGGCAGGCAAGACCATCAGCACCCCCCAACCGGTGCGGTGCTGCAGCCATTCACGCAGCATCAGGCTGCGCAAGCGTTGAAATCGGTCCATGGTGGTCGCGCTCACGGGCTTTGGGTGCGGTTGATCTCGGGCCGGCGCGTCAGCGCCACGAACAGGTCGACCAGGCTGGGCCGCAGGCGCTGGCCCAGCGCCTCGACCTCGGCCGGTGGTGGGCCGTCAAACAGCGCTGCGTTGCCGCCTTGCACCCGGTAGCGCAGCAGCGGGTGGGCGGCGGCCACCGCATCGGCGGCGGCGGCGTCGTGGCCCAGCGCGACGAAGCGGCGGTCGATGTCGGCCAGCGGGATCGCCAGCACCAGCTTGCCCTCGTTGAGCATCAGCACGTCCGACAGCAGGGCCTCGATCTCCTCGACCTGGTGGGTCGAGATCAGCACGCTGCGTTCGCCGTCGCACCACTCGTCGATCAGCATGTCGTAGAAGGCCTTGCGCGACAGCACGTCCAGGCCCAGCGTGGGTTCGTCCAGGATCAGCAACTTGGCGTCGATCGCCGCCACCAAGGCCAGGTGCAGCTGCACCACCATGCCCTTGGACAGGTTTTTAACCCGGTCGCCCAAACCCACGCTGGTGCGGCGCAGCAGGCTGCGCGCCCGCTCGGCCGAGAACTTGGGGTGCAGGCCGCTCATCAGCTCGATCAGCTGGGCCGGCGTGGCCCAGCGCGGCAGGATCGCCACGTCGGGGATATAGGCCAGCGATTCGAGCAACCGCACCCGCTGGCGGCGCGGATCGAGCCCCAGCACGCGCAGTTCACCGTCAATCGGCAACAGGCCGACCAGCGCCTTCATCAGCGTGGTCTTGCCGGCGCCGTTGTGGCCCAGCAGGCCGACCACGCGGCCCTTGGGCACGCTAAAGCTGACATCGTCGAGCGCTTGCTTGCGGCCATAGCGCAGGCTGAGCGTGCGGCCCTCGATCAAGCTGTCCATCGTCACTCCCAGTTCAAATCATTGGCGCCCAGGCCCAGGCGGCGCAGGCGGGCGCGCAGCTGCGGCCATTCGGTGGTCAAGAATCGCGCGCGGGCGGCCTGCTTCAGCCGCTCACGCGCGCCGGGCCGCACATAGAGGCCCAGGCCGCGGCGGGTTTCCAGCAGGCCGTCCTCGTCGAGCGCCTGCAGCGCCCGGGTCACGGTCAGCGGGTTGAGCAGGTAGCGGCTGGCCAGCGCGCGCACCGAGGGCATCGGTTCGCCTTCGGTCAGCTCGCCATCCAGCAAGCGTGCGGCCAGGCGGTCGGCCAGTTGCTGGTAAATCGGCAGGTTTTG
>JAYVDE010000538.1:0-3646 GCA_043749575.1 Burkholderiaceae bacterium
CGTATCGCATGCATACGCCTCGGTGGGCCACGGCGCCGACCAGTGGCGCGGGGGCGGCGGAACACGGAGGGCGCGCAAACCGACCTGGCGTTTCGGCCCGCTACCTGGCCCTGGAGCCTGAAACCGCGGTCCGCGGGTACCAGCAGCTTTCGCCGCTGATGCCACCTGGCACGCTGGTGAGCTACACCGTCCGCCTTGCGCCGGTCGTCGATTTCCGCGCGGGCTATGACGCCAACCGGTGGTCCGGCTTGTGGGAGGAGTTTTACTGCGACTGGCGCGAGCTTTGGTTCAACCAGCGTGTGGAGCCGCCGAGTTGGGTGTTGGCTGACGAAACGCTTGCCCGGCGCCATCGAGATCGCCCGCGCCTGCGCCATCGGGTTCGCAGGGCAGCGGCCGCTGCGGCCACGATTGAGTTGACCGGCGATGGTGGGGCCAAGCAGAGCCGGCGTCCTCGGCAGACCTTCAACGCGCGGCTGCATGGCCGGCTTGCCGCCCGCCAGAGCGGCCTTGCCGTCAGTTCAGCGTCACCGGCGCCGCCTGCTCCGGCCTCGTCGCGTCGCTTGCTGGCAAGCCCCAGTCAGCCTCGCCCAGCGCCTGCTCCAGCAGGCGCAGCAGCGCCGTGGCCAAGTCGTCGTTGAGTTTCAGCGTGATGCGCCGGCCGCCGGCTTCGCGCACCTGCAGTTGCAGGCCCTTGCCGTCGGTGACGGGCGCCAAGTCGATCGCCTCGGGCAGCAGCGGCTCAGGCCCCAGCGGCTCGCTGACTGCCTTGACTTCGAACGGCTCGTTGAAGCGGGCGGTGGCCAGCGGCCGCTCGCGGGCGGCTTGCGCCAGCATCGCCTGCGCTTCGGGCATCCAGCTGGCCGGCGTCGTGTTCGGCGCCACCAGCGCCACGCCGGCCTGCGTCACCAGCCGGTGCAGCGGTGGCCACAGCAGGCCCAACATGCGGCGCGTCAGCCAGACCGCGAACAACTCGCCGGCCGACGTGCGCAGCTGCCACAACACCCGGTCGGGCCCGGGCTGGTAGCGCACCTGCATCTGGTGGATGTTCATGGTGGCATTTTAGGGATTGTTGCGCCTCGTTCAACCGGGTCTTGCGGGCGCTGGCCGGCTGCCCATGGCCAACCGCTGGCGGGCAAACCGCCGGTTTAGGCGGCTGCGCGCCCCAACAGCTGTGCGTTTGGGCGGCTGCGCGCCCCAACAGCTGCCCGTTTAGGTGCTTGTGCGCTGCCACAACGCGCTCAAGCTTTGATCTGACGCAAGCTGCCTGGGGTTGCTGGTGATTGCTGGCCGTTGTTGGCTGTTGCCGACCGTGTTGCCGGCTATGGTGGCCCGGACATCGGGCTTGAAAATCGCCGCCTGAGCCCAATGTCCCTGTTTATCTGGAGGACATCGCCATGCGTCTCGACAAGCTCACCACCGCTTTCCAACAAGCCCTGCAGGAAGCGCAAAGCGCTGCCGTGGCGCGCGACAACCCCTACATCGAGCCCAGCCACCTGCTGGGCTCGATGCTGGCCCAGCCCGACGGCCCCAAGGCGCTGCTCGACCGTGCCGGCGCCAACAGCGCCGCGCTGAAGACGGCGATGGAGACTGCCATCAACGGCCTGCCCAGCGTGCAGGGTGGCGGCCCGGTGCAGCCCGGGCGCGACCTGCTGCAGTTGCTGCAGGCCGCCGACAAAGAGGCCAGCCAGCGCGGCGACCAGTTCATCGCCAGCGAGATGTTTTTGCTGGCCCTGGCCGACAGCAAGAGCGACATCGGCGGCATCGTGCGCGGCCATGGCCTCAGCCGCAAGGCGCTGGAAGCCGCCATCACCGCAGTGCGCGGCGGCCAGTCGGTCGATTCGGCCGAAGCCGAAGGCCAGCGCGAGGCGCTGAAAAAATACACCCTCGACCTGACCGAGCGGGCGCGCCAAGGCAAGCTTGATCCGGTGATCGGCCGCGACGACGAGATCCGCCGCGCCATCCAGGTGCTGCAGCGCCGCACCAAGAACAACCCGGTGCTGATCGGTGAGCCGGGCGTGGGCAAGACGGCCATCGTCGAAGGCCTGGCCCAGCGCATCGTCGCCGGCGAGGTGCCCGACAGCTTGAAGAACAAGCGCGTGCTGGTGCTCGACATGGCCGGCCTGCTGGCCGGTGCCAAGTTTCGCGGTGAATTTGAAGAGCGCTTGAAGGCCGTGCTCAAGGAGGTGGCGCTGGACGAGGGCCGCATCATCCTGTTCATCGACGAGTTGCACACCATGGTGGGCGCCGGCAAGGCCGAGGGCGCGATGGACGCCGGCAACATGCTCAAACCCGCGCTGGCCCGCGGCGAGTTGCACTGCATCGGCGCCACCACGCTGAACGAATACCGCAAGTACGTCGAGAAAGACGCCGCGCTGGAGCGCCGTTTTCAGAAGGTGCTGGTGGCCGAGCCCAGCGTCGAAGCCACCATCGCCATCCTGCGCGGCTTGCAAGAAAAATACGAGGTCCACCACGGCGTGGAGATCACCGACCCGGCCATCGTCGCCGCGGCCGAGTTGAGCCACCGCTACATCACCGACCGCTTCTTGCCCGACAAGGCGATCGACCTGATCGACGAAGCGGCGGCCAAGATCAAGATCGAGATCGACAGCAAGCCCGAGGTGATGGACAAGCTCGACCGCCGCATGATCCAGCTCAAGATCGAGCGCGAGGCGATGAAGAAAGAGCACGACGAAGGCTCGCAACGCCGGCTCGGCCTGATCGAGGACGAACTGGTCAAGCTGCAGCGGGAATACAACGACTTGCTCGAAATCTGGAAGTCCGAAAAGGCCGCCCAGCAAGGCGCCGAGCAGGTGCGGGTGCAGATCGAGAAGGTCAAGCAGCAGATCGAGACCCTCAAGCGCGAGGGCGATTTCAACAAGGTGGCCGAGCTGCAATACGGCCAGTTGCCCGAGCTGGAAAAAACACTGAAGGCCGCGCTCGACAAAGAGAGCGGCAAAGCCCGTGGTGCCAAAGACGGCACCGGCGGCCCGCAGTTGCTGCGCACGCAGGTGGGTGCCGAAGAGATCGCCGAGGTGGTCTCGCGTGCCACCGGCATCCCGGTGTCCAAGCTGATGCAGGGTGAACGCGACAAGCTGCTGCAGATGGAGGACAAGCTGCACCAGCGGGTGGTCGGCCAGGACGAAGCCATCGTCGCGGTGGCCGACGCGATCCGCCGTTCACGTGCCGGCTTGAGTGACCCGAACCGGCCGCTGGGCTCGTTCCTGTTCCTGGGCCCTACCGGCGTGGGCAAGACCGAGCTGTGCAAGGCGCTGGCCGGCTTTTTGTTCGACAGCGAAGACCACATGATCCGCGTCGACATGAGCGAGTTCATGGAAAAACATTCGGTCAGCCGGCTGATCGGTGCGCCCCCCGGCTACGTGGGTTATGACGAGGGCGGCACGCTGACCGAGGCGGTGCGGCGCAAGCCGTATTCGGTGCTGCTGCTCGACGAGGTGGAAAAAGCCCACCCCGACGTCTTCAACGTGCTGCTGCAGGTGCTCGACGATGGCCGCCTGACCGATGGCCAGGGCCGCACCGTCGACTTCAAGAACACCGTGATCGTGATGACCAGCAACCTGGGCTCGCACATGATCATGCAGATGGCCGGCCAAGACCCCGAGCTGATCCGCGAGGCGGTGTGGGGCGA
>JAYVDE010000539.1:0-9784 GCA_043749575.1 Burkholderiaceae bacterium
GGGGCCTGTCAGCTGCCTTGCCGTTGCGCGTGACGCCGCTGCAGCAGCTTGCCCAGCGCCACCACCAACAAGCCACCGGCCACGCCGGCGGCATTGGCCAGGGTGGGGGATTGCTCACCGAAGCGTTGGGTCACGGCCGGGTCGGTCATGACCATCTCGCCGGCCAGGAAGCCCAAGAGCGCCGCGCCCAGGGTGATGATGATCGGGAAGCGCTCCATCACCTTGAGCAGCAGCGTGCTGCCAAAGATGATCAGCGGGATGCTGATGCCCAGCCCCAGCACCAGCAGCAAGGTGTTGCCCTTGGCCGCGGCGGCCACGGCCAGTACGTTGTCCAGGCTCATCACCAGGTCGGCGATCAGAATGGTGCGGATGGCCACCATCAGTCCGCCTCGGTCTCTGCCGATGTCGCCATGGCCGTCGTCGTCTTCGAGCAGCAGCGTGATGCCGATGTAAACCAGCAGCAGCGCGCCGACGATCTTCAACCAGGGCCATTTGAGCATCTCGACCGCGATCAGCGTCAGCACGATGCGCATCACGATGGCCGCGGCGCTGCCGAAAAAGATGGCCTTCTTCTGCTGCTGCGGCGGCAACGAGCGCGCGGCCAGCGCGATCACCACGGCGTTGTCACCCGATAGCAAGATGTTGGCCAGGATGATTGAGCCGAGCGCGGCCCAGAAGGCGGCCGATGTGAATTCCATGCATCTCTCCGAAGGTTGTAGACGGGGGCGCTGCCAGCAGCGGCGCGGCCGATTCAGGAGCTAAGGCCATGCTGAACAAGTCCTCGCGAGTGTGGGCGCCCTGGTTTGGGATGGGCTGCAAGGCGCAAACCACAGCCATAGCCCCGCTATGGCGAGGATTTGCAAGGCCGCAGACCACCCAAAACAGGGCTGACCGCGCCGCGAGGGACTTGTTCAGCGTTGCCCAAAGCCGACCGCCCCCCGCGGGGGTCAAGCAAAGTGGCAAAGCCACATTTGCTTGAGAGCCTGCGCAAGACCATGACCTCCGACCAGGGCTCAGAGATGGCGCTGCACGAGACGCGGCCGCCAAGCTCCAAATCAGCAGCTATTTCTGTGATGTCCACAGCCCGTGGCAGCACGGCGGCAACGAAAACGCCAACGGCCTGATCCGCGAATTCTTGCCAAAGGGCATGGCCATGAGACAGGTCAGTCATCAAGCACTCACCGCCATCGAACATGCGCTGAACCATCGCCCACGCAAAGTTCTTGGCTTTCTGTCGCCCTGCGAAGTCTTCTCAAAGTTGTCTTCAAATCTCATCGCGGATGTCGCACTTCAAGCTTGAAACCGCCTTTGCCATCCGGAATTGCGGTGTGGCGATTGGGGCGGACGTCTGCGATGCGACTGGCCTACGGCTCGGCAAACTGGACCCAAGGCAGCCACCCTCCCGCAGCTTTGGATTCGCTGCGCTTTGCGCGCGTAGGCATGGCCGCGATGCCCATGGTGCGTGGGCCCATGCACCTGCACCATTGCGGGTCGTCACAAATGGGGTGACCGGTCAATTCGGCTAAGGCATCGGCTGGCCGCAGGTACAACGCCAGGTGGCCCTCGGTGGCACCGCCGGCAGGCCGGCGCTGGGCGCGGCGCGCAAGTGCAGCACCTGCAGCAGCCGGATGGCTTGTGCGCTGTTGGGATGCAGAAAGCTGAAGTTGCGCGAGCGCCGCAGGCCCTTGGGCAGCACGTGTTGCAGCACCAGCCAAAGAAAATCGGCGCCGGGCAGCGTGCGCAGGGCCGACTTGCCGGTGTTGGCGTCGCGGTAGCGGAAGGTGACGAGGCCGTCCTTGCAAGTGAGGATGTCGGCCTCCTGGATCACCCCGCGGTACAGGTAGCGGCCCAGGTAGAGCAGCGCCTTGCTGCCGTCGCCCACGCACTTGCAGTCCACCACCCACAGGCTCGGCAACTTGGGCGGCAGCGCCAGCCCGGCCAGCTCGATGGCCTCGAGCAGCTTGGCACGAAAGACCTTGGCCAGCGCCTTGTGGCTGAACAGGTAGGCGCCTGCCGCCGTGCCGCCAGCGTTGCGGTTTGCGGCGTTGGTGTTGGGGTGCGCGGCGTTCGCGGCATTCGTGGCACTCGCGGCGCCTGCAGTCTTCTTGCTGGCACGGCGGCGGCGCCCGGGCTTGGTTCGCCACAGCCTGCGCTGGGTGTCGAGCGCGGCGGCCGGCATCACCATGTGCACATGGTGATGGAAGTCCAGGCGTCGGTTGTGGGTGTGCAGCACGCCCACCGCGCCGGGTGTGGCGCCCAGCTTCGGGTCATTGCGGCTGAAGGTGGACACTCCCAGGCGCACTGCATCAGCAGCGGGTAGACCGTGCGCTGGTGGGTCCAGGCCAGGCCGTGCAGTTCGGCCGGCAGCGCGAAGGTAAGCAGGAGATAGGGGGTCGGCGTTCTCGCGCTAGCCGCGTTGCCGGAAGGCGGCGTGCTCGCAGTCGGCGTCGTCGCAGCTGTTGCAGACCCAGCGCCAGGCGGCGGCCTCGGCCAGACCGGCGGCGTCGCGCGCGGCCAGCCGGGTGAACAGACCGGTGGCGGGAAGCAGGCGGTCACGCAGCAGCGGTGCCACCGCGTCGAGCGCTTGCTCCAGCCGCGCCGCGCCCTGGCCGGCCACCAGCGACCAGGGCAAGGCGTGGCCGGTCAGCAGCGCGCGCACCCGGTTGTCGACGGGGGTGCGCACCTGCGGGCCGTCGCGCTGCAGGCCGTCTGGCTGCCAGGCGATGTCGAGCGCGGTCAGCAGCGACAGCTGGCAGCGGCGTTGCTGCTCGACGGCATAGGCGTCCAGAGCGCGGTCGTTGAACAGCAGGTCGCTGTAGACCGCGGTCATCAGCGGCGTGGTGTCGCAGACCACCAGGTCGTGTTGCGCGGCGGCCTCGTCGATCAGCGCCTGCTGCTGGCGGGCGATCGCCGATTGCTCCTCGGGACGCGGCGTGCGGCCTTCACGCTCGCACCAGCTGCGCAGCCATTCACCTACCCAGGTGCAGCGCAGGCCGGTCAGCGCCGCCAGTTCAGCCGCCAGCGCACGCGCCAGCGCCGTTTTGCCGGTGCTTTCGGCACCGACGATGGCGATGCGCAAGGGCTCAGCCATGGCGCATCCCGCGGTCCGCACCGGCAAGCCGCTGGGACCAGGCACGCCAGCCGAACACCGACAACACCGCGAACACGGCATACAAGGCCACCGTCAGCCACAGGCCCTTGCTGGCGAACAAGGCCACGCTGAACAGGTTGACGAACAACCAAACCGCCCAGTTGTCCAGCCATTTGCGTGCCAGCAAGACCTGGCCGACCAGGCTGCCGACGGTGGGCAGCGCGTCGAGGTAGGGCAGGTCGCTGTCGGTGGTGTGCGCCAGCAGTGCACCCAGCAGCGGCCAGCCGGCGGCCGTCACGGCCAGCGCCAGCCAGCGCTGGCGCGGGCTCAGCGCGCGCACCGGCAGCCGGTCGCCTGCGGCCGTGGTGCCCCGCAGCCACTGCCACCAGCCCCAGCTGCCCAAGGTGATGAAGACCAGCTGCAACGACGCTTCGCCATACAGCTTGCTGTGCACGAACAGCAGGCCGTACAGGGCTGACGCGGCAATCGCCAGCGGCCAGCCGAGCGGGTTGATGCGCAGGTTGCAGCCCACCATCGCCAGCGACAGCAGCACGGCCACGAGTTCGAGCCAGGTGAAGTCACTGCCGGCAAGGCGGAAGGCCGGAGCCAGCAGCGGCGCGGTGGTGGTCAGGAAGTCGTTCATGGGATGGAGCCCGGTGGTCGCCGCGGCTGCACGGCTGGCGGGCTCAAGCGTTGGCCCGCCAGCAGGCGGTCAGTGCCTCAAGAGTTTGCCCGCAAGCATGCGGTCAGATCCTTCGCCAGGCGAAGAACAGGACGCAGGTCCTGTTCTACGTCCGGGCTCAGCGGCGCGGGGCGTACTGCACCAGGATCTCGTCGGGCTTGACCATGCCCAGGTCGGCACGGGCGCGCTCTTCGACCATCTCCAGGCCTTGCCGCAGGTCTTCAACCTCGGCCACCAGGCGCACGTTGGCCTGACGCCGATCAACATTGGCCTGCTGCTTGGCGGCCAGCTCCGAGCGCATGTGCAGCACCGCGGGCAGGCCACCGCTGCCCAGCCACAGCTGGCCTTGCACAGCGGCCAACAACAGCAACAGGGCGACGCTGACGGTGCGCATCGTGGGGGGGCTGGGAATGGCTCGACCGGATCGGTCAGCGCAGGTTGTAGAACGCAGCGCGGCCGGGGTAGTGCGCGATGTCGCCCAGGTCTTCCTCGATGCGCAGCAACTGGTTGTACTTGGCGATGCGGTCGCTGCGGCTCATCGAACCGGTCTTGATCTGGCCGGCGTTGGTGCCCACGGCGATGTCGGCGATGGTCGAGTCTTCGGTCTCGCCCGAGCGGTGGCTGATCACCGCCGTCCAGCCGGCGCGTTTGGCCATCTCGATCGCCGCGAAGGTTTCGGTCAGCGTGCCGATCTGGTTGATCTTGATCAGGATCGAATTGGCCACGCCCTCGCGGATGCCGCGTGCCAGGATCTTGGTGTTGGTGACGAACAAGTCGTCGCCGACCAACTGCACCTTCTTGCCCAGGCGGTCGGCCAGGGTTTTCCAGCCGGTCCAATCGCCTTCGTGCATGCCGTCTTCGATGCTGATGATCGGGTACTTGTCGACCCAGTTCGCCAGCATGTCGGTCCAGCCTTCGGCCGACAGTTTCAAGCCGCCTGCGGCCGAGTTTTCGCCTTTCAGCAGGTACTGGCCGTCCTGGTAGAACTCGCTGGCGGCGCAGTCCAGGCCGATGGCGATCTGCTCGCCGGGCGTGTAGCCGGCCTTGTCGATCGCCTCGAGGATCAGCTGGATCGCCGCTTCATGGCTGGCAACGTTGGGCGCAAAGCCGCCTTCGTCGCCCACCGCCGTGCTGTGGCCCGCGTCATGCAGGATCTTTTTCAGCGCGTGGAAGGTCTCGGCGCCCCAGCGCACGGCTTCCCTGAAGCTGGGCGCGCCGACCGGGATGATCATGAACTCTTGCAGGTCGAGCGAGTTGTTGGCGTGGGCGCCGCCGTTGATGACGTTCATCATCGGCACCGGCAGGCTCATGCCACCCGAGCCGCCGAAATAGCGGTACAGCGGCAGGCCCGATTCTTCAGCCGCGGCACGGGCCACCGCCATGCTGACCGCCAACGTGGCGTTGGCGCCCAGCCGGCCCTTGTTGTCGGTGCCGTCGAGGTCGATCAGGGTCTTGTCGAGGAAGGCCTGCTCGCTGGCGTCCAGCCCCAACACGGCTTCGCTGATCTCGGAGTTGACGTGTTCCACCGCGCGCAAAACGCCCTTGCCGCCGTAGCGGCCCTTGTCGCCGTCACGCAGCTCGATCGCCTCGCGGCTGCCGGTGGACGCGCCCGAAGGCACGGCGGCACGGCCCATCACGCCACTTTCAAGCAGCACGTCGCATTCGACGGTGGGGTTGCCGCGGCTGTCAAGGATCTCGCGGCCGACGATGTCAACGATGGCACTCATGGAGCAGTCTTTCTCAAGAGGGTTTCAGATCAGTTCACGCCGTCGACCAGCACCATGCGCATCACGCCGGCGCCTTCGCGCAGCGTGCGGGCATGGCTGTAGGTCTGGCTGTCGTAGAAGGCCTTGGTGGTGGCGCGGTCGGCAAATTTCAACATCACCAGCCGGCCGGGTGTCCAGTTGCCTTCGAGCACCTCGAAGTCGCCACCGCGCACCAGAATCTCGGCGCCGAATTCCTGCATCGCCTTGCTGGACCAGACGCGGTAGGCGGCCATCTTCTTGATGTCAGTCACCGTCACGTCGGCAATGATGTAAGCGCAGGTCATGTCAGCAATTCCTCGCCAAGGGCTGGCAGCAAGCACACGCCGCGGGACCGGCTTTGCCGGACCGCTGGCGTGCCTTGCAGGCCGCGCCGCGCCTGTCGGCCCGACCCCTCGCCAGGCACAAGAGATCCACCGGACCTCTTGTGTCCGGGCTCGGCCCCCTCGAGGGGGAGGCGCCGCAGGCGCTTCGGGGGTGGGTCATCAGCAAGAAAAGTCGTTTTCCAGCAGCGGCTGGGCCTTGACCACGCGGTCGAGTGCGACCAGCTGCTCCAGCAGCGCCTGCATGTGCTTGAGCGGCACGGCATTCGGGCCGTCGCTCAGCGCATTGGCCGGGTCGGGATGGGTTTCCATGAACAGGCCGGCCACGCCGACCGCCACACCAGCCCGCGCCAGGACCGGCACGAACTCGCGCTGGCCGCCCGAGCTGGTGCCTTGACCACCCGGCAATTGCACCGAATGCGTCACGTCGAAGACCACCGGCGCGCCGGTCTCGCGCATGATCGCCAGGCTGCGCATGTCGCTGACCAGGTTGTTGTAGCCGAAGCTGACGCCGCGTTCGCAGGCCATGAAACGGTCGTCCGACAGACCGGCTTCGCGCGCGGCGGCACGGGCCTTGTCGATGACGTTTTTCATGTCGTGCGGCGCGAGGAACTGGCCCTTCTTGATGTTCACCGGCTTGCCGCAGCGGGCCACGGCGTGGATGAAGTCGGTCTGCCGGCACAAAAAGGCGGGCGTCTGAAGCACGTCGACCACCGAGGCCACCGCGGTGATCTCGGCTTCGCTGTGCACGTCGGTCAGCACCGGCAGGTTCAGCTGGCGTTTCACTTGGGCCAGGATCTCTAGCCCGGCATCCATGCCCGGGCCGCGAAAGGTGGTGCCGCTGCTGCGGTTGGCCTTGTCGTAGCTGCTCTTGAAGATGAAGGGGATGCCGAGCGCGGTGGTGATTTCTTTCAGCCGGCCGGCAACGTCGATCTGCAATTGCAGCGATTCGACGACGCAAGGGCCGGCGATCAGGAAAAAGGGACGGTCCAGGCCGACCTCGAAGCCACAGAGTTGCATGGTGAATCCTGACGCTCAGACCGCGTGCGGCGGGGTGGGTGCTGCGGCGGTGGTGGCGGTGGCGGTGGCGGTGGCCGCGTGCTGCGCCAGCGCGGCGGCGATGAAGCTGATGAACAGCGGGTGGCCGTCCCAGGGTGTGCTCTTGAACTCGGGGTGGAACTGCACGCCGACAAACCAGGGGTGCTGGGTCCGCGGCAACTCGATCATCTCGGTCAATTTTTCGCGCTGGGTGATGGCCGAGACCACCAGGCCGGCAGTCTGCAACGGGTCGAGGTACTTCTCGTTGGCCTCGTAGCGGTGGCGGTGCCGCTCGGTGACCACCGCGCCGTAGATCTGGTGGGCCAGCGTGCCGGGTGTCACGTCCGAGCTCTGCGCACCCAGGCGCATGGTGCCGCCCAGGTTGCTTTGCGCGTCGCGCTTCTGGATCGTGCCGTCGCGGTCTTGCCACTCGTCGATCAGCGCGATCACTGGGTGAGCGGTGTCGGGATCGAACTCGGTCGAATTGGCACCGGCCAGCCCGGCCACATGGCGGGCAAACTCGATCGTGGCCACCTGCATGCCCAGGCAGATGCCCAGGTAGGGCAGCAAGTGCTCGCGGGCGTATTGCGCGGCGACGATCTTGCCCTCGATGCCGCGCTTGCCGAAGCCGCCGGGCACCAGGATGGCGTCGAACTTGGCCAGTTGCCCGGCGGTTTCGGGCGTCAGCGTCTCGGCGTCGACGTACTCGATCTTGACCCGTGTGTGGTGCTGGATGCCGGCGTGGCGCAGCGCCTCATTGAGCGACTTGTACGAGTCCGACAGGTCGGTGTACTTGCCGCACATCGCAATCGTGACCTCGTGCTGGGGATGCAGCACCTCGTCGACCAAATGGTCCCAGCGCGCCAGGTTGGCCGGCTTGGTCAGCAGCTGCAGCTTCATGCAGATCTGCTCGTCCAGGCCTTGCTCGTGCAGCAATCGCGGCACCTTGTAGATGGTGTCGACGTCCCACATGCTGATCACGCCGTGCGGCACCACGTTGGTGAACAGCGAGATCTTCTCGCGCTCTTCGGCCGGCACTTCGCGGTCGGCGCGGCACAGCAGCACGTCGGGCTGGATGCCGATCTCGCGCAGCTTTTGCACCGTGTGCTGGGTCGGCTTGGTCTTCAGCTCGCCAGCGGCGGCGATCCAGGGCACGTAGGTCAGGTGCACAAAAGCGGTGTTGGTGGGCCCGGCCTTCAGGCTCATCTGGCGCACGGCTTCCAGGAAGGGCAGCGATTCGATGTCGCCGACCGTGCCGCCAATCTCGACGATGGCCACGTCGACATCGACCGCACCGCGCTTGACGAACTCTTGAATCTCGTTGGTGACATGCGGGATCACCTGCACCGTCTTGCCGAGGTAGTCGCCGCGGCGCTCTTTTTCGAGCACGCTCTTGTAGATCTGGCCCGAGGTGAAGTTGTTGGTGCGCTTCATCCGCGTGGTGATGAAGCGCTCGTAGTGGCCGAGGTCGAGGTCGGTCTCGGCACCGTCGTCGGTGACGAACACCTCGCCGTGCTGGAACGGGCTCATCGTGCCCGGATCGACGTTGAGGTAAGGGTCCAGCTTGATGAGGGTGACCTTCAAGCCGCGCGATTCGAGAATCGCGGCCAGCGAGGCAGAGGCGATGCCCTTGCCGAGCGAGGACACCACACCGCCGGTGACGAAGACAAACTTGGTCATGTCGTGCAGCACCCTTGGCGCGGTCGCTGGCGGGGTGGCTGGCGGGGCGCAGGAATGCTCTGGTGGAAAGCGCAATTATAGGGGTGGGGTCGCGCGACACCTGACCTGCGCCAGGCCGTTGCGGCGGCCACGCTCGGGCGAACCGCACTGGCGCGGCACGGTTTGCGCGGGCAACATCGGCCATTCAAAACGAGGAGGGATCTGGATGAAATGGCTGCGCTGCATGCACCAGGGGGCCGAGCGCTTCGGCGCGCTGGAAGGCGACCGGATAAGGCTGTACGAGGGCGCAATGTTCGGCACAGCGCTGGCCACGGGCC
Organism: Burkholderiaceae bacterium; assembly: GCA_043749575.1. Taxonomy (GTDB): domain Bacteria; phylum Pseudomonadota; class Gammaproteobacteria; order Burkholderiales; family Burkholderiaceae_C; genus Pseudaquabacterium. Next base: position 8,895 of record JAYVDE010000539.1, read on the forward strand.
CGCTGGTGGCGCTGGCCGAGGCCGCGTTGCTGGCGCCCTGCGTGCCTGGCAAGATCGTCGGCTTGTGGAACAACTTCCGCGCCGCGGCCGAGAAAAACGGCTGGGCCACGCCCACCGAACCGCTGTATTTCATGAAGTCGGCCGGCAGCCTGGCGTCGCCCGGCCAGCGCATTGCGGTGCCCGCCGCGTACGACGGCCGGGTGGCCTACGAGGGTGAGCTGGCGGTGGTGATCGGCCGCCAGGCCCGCGCCGTGCCGCTGGCCGATGCCGCAGCACACATCTTCGGCTACACCCTGGCCAACGACGTGACGGCGATCGAACTGCTGCAGCGCGACCCGTCATTTCCGCAATGGACGCGGGCCAAGAGTTTCGACGGCTTCTGCCCGTTGGGGCCGGTGATCGAGACCGATTTCGACCCCGCGACCGCCCGGTTGCGCACCCTGGTGGGCGGCCGTGAACGCCAGCACTATGCGCTGGCCGACATGTTCTTCAGCCCGGCCGAACTGGTGTCGCGGCTGTCGCAGGACATGACGCTGGAGGCCGGCGACGTGATCTTGTGTGGCACCTCGCTGGGTGTGCTGCCGATGAAGCCGGGCAGCACGGTCGAGGTGGTCGTCGAGGGCATTGGCGCGCTGGTGAACGTGTACGGCTGAGGGCCGACGTCTGACGGCCGACGTCTGACGGTTGACCGCTGACCGCTGAAGCCTGATGGCGGCGGACCGGCCGCCAGTCGTGCGCTGGCCTCAGCGCTGGCCCGCGGCGCCGGCCGCTTGGCTGGCGGCGGCTGTTTTGGCTTTGGCCCGCTGCACCAGCGGCAGGCAGCCGCTGGCGGCGCGGGCGGCTTGCTCGGCGTCGCCCGGGTCGATCAGCGGGATCAGCGCGGCCAGCGG
>JAYVDE010000540.1:0-3645 GCA_043749575.1 Burkholderiaceae bacterium
GGTCTTCGATGGTGCAGACGTTGACCGACTCGGTGGCCAGCGACTTCAGCGTCGAATACAAGGTGGTGGTCTTGCCGCTGCCGGTGGGGCCGGTGACCAGAATGATGCCGTGGGCCTGGCCTATCAGCTGCGCCCAGCGCTCGCCGTCATGGGCCGAAAAACCCAGCGCTTCGACGTTCTTGACCACCGTGTCGGGATCGAACACCCGCATCACCATCTTCTCGCCGAAGGCGGTGGGCAGGGTCGACAGGCGCATCTCCACCTCGGCGCCACCACCGCCGGCCAGGGTGTCGGGCCGCTTGGTCTTGATGCGGCCGTCCTGCGGGCGGCGGCGCTCGACCACGTCCATCCGGCCCAACAGCTTGATGCGCGCGGTCATCGCCGTCATCACCGTCATCGGCACCTGGTAGACGGTGTGCAGCACACCGTCGATGCGGAAACGGATGGCGCCCATCTCGCGCCGGGGTTCGAGGTGGATGTCGCTGGCACGCTGGTCGAAAGCGTACTGCCACAGCCAGTCGACCACCTGCACCACGCCCTGGTCGTTGGCGTCGAGCTGCTTGTTGGCCTTGCCCAGCTCGACCAGCTGCTCGAAGCTGGCGCTGGCCGAGGCCTCGCCGGTTTTCTGCACCTGCCGGACCGAGCGGGCCAGCGCATAAAACTCGGTCGCGTAACGCGCCACGTCGTCGGGATTGGCCAGCACCAGCTTGACCCGGCGGCGGCTGTGCGATTCGATTTCGGCCACCCAAGCGGTATCGAAAGGCTCGCTGGTGGCCACCGTCACGGTGTCGGCCGACACGTTGACCGGCAGCACCTTGCGCATCTCGGCGTACTGCAGGCTCATCACCTCGGCGACCCGGCCGACGTCGACCTTCAGCGGGTCGATGCGCAGGTAGGGCAGCTTGACGCGGTGGGCCAGCCACTGCGTCAACGCCTCGGCGTCCAGCGCGCGGCCCTGGTGCTGCAGCCCGGCACCGCCCAGCCGCACCAGCGCATGCAGGCTGGAGCTGCCGGCGCCGAAGCGCTTGATCACCCGCTGCGCGTCGTCGACACCGACCCAGCCGTCGTCGCGCAGCCAGTCCAGCAACTGCAGCCAGTCGAGCCGGCCACGCGGCCGTGCCGCCGCGCTGGCGGCGGTGCTGGCCGGATCGGCGGATCGGATGCGGGGTGGGGGAAGGCTCATGCGCAGCGGGATGAACGGCGTGGCGTGGCGGACGGTCAGACGGTGGCGGCCATGTTAGCCCCGGCCCGGCGCGCCACCGCCGCTTGAAACGGGTGCAAAAGCCGCCTGTTGGACCGCTAGGCGGCGGCCGACGCAGCAGCGCAAGGTACCGCAGGCGACAGCAGGCTGGCGGCCGGGCGGCGTTCAATCGGTGATCGGGTGGCGGCCAAGGCACCCGGCGACCCGACTGGACCCAGGAGAACCCGTGCTGCATCCGTATTTCCATGCCCAAACCACCCCCGACAAAGCCGCGCTGGTCTGCGCCGCCACCGGCCAGGTGGTCACTTACCGCGAGCTCGACGACCGGTCGAACCAAGTTGCGCAGCTGTTTCGCGCGCTCGGCCTGCAATCGGGCGACCACATCGCGCTGATGCTCGAGAACCACCCGCGTTACTTCGAGATCTGCTGGGGCGCCCACCGCGCCGGGCTGATCTACACCGCGATGAGCACCCGGCTGACCGAAGGCGAGCTCAGCTACATCGTCGACGACTGCGGTGCCAAGGCAGTGGTCTCGTCGCGCGCGATGAGCGGCGCGGTGCAGCACCTGCCGAAGTCGTGCCTCGGTGTGCGGCACTGGCTGATGCTGGACGGCCAGATCGACGGCTGGGCGGCTTACGAGCCCGCAGTGGCTGCCCAGCCCGCCCGCCGCATCGCCGACGAACGTGCCGGCGGCGACATGCTGTATTCCAGCGGCACCACCGGCCGCCCCAAGGGCGTGTTTGTGCCGCCGCAGAGCACCGAGATCGACGCCGCCAGCCCGATGACCGACATCCTGGCCCAGTTGTACAAGGTCGATGCCAGCACGGTCTACCTGTCGCCGGCGCCGCTCTACCACGCCGCGCCACTGCGCTACACCATGGCCGTGCAGCGGCTGGGCGGCACCGTGGTGATGATGGAGCACTTCGACGCCGAGGACTACCTGCGGCTGGTCGAGCGCTACCAGATCAGCCACAGCCAGCTGGTACCGACGATGTTCGTGCGCATGCTCAAGCTGCCAGAGGCGACGCGCCGGCAGTACGACCTGTCGTCGCTGCGCTGCGCGATCCACGCCGCAGCGCCCTGCCCCGTGCTGGTCAAAGAGCAGATGATCGCCTGGTGGGGCCCGGTGCTCTGGGAGTACTACGCCGGCACCGAGGGCAATGGCGTGACGATGGTCAATTCAGCCCAGTGGCTGGACCACAAGGGCACGGTCGGCAAGGCGGTGATCGGCGAGCTGAAGATTTGCGACGACGAGAGCGGGCTGGAATTGCCCACCGGCCAGAACGGCACGGTGTACTTCGCCAACGGCCGGCCGTTCCAGTACCACAACGACCCGGCCAAGACCGCCAGCTCGACCCACCCGCTGGGCTGGACCACGCTGGGCGACGTGGGCCATGTCGACGCCGAGGGCTACCTGTACCTGACCGACCGCAAGGCCTACATGATCATCTCGGGCGGCGTCAACATCTACCCGCAGGAAGCCGAGAACGTGCTGATCAACCACCCCAAGGTGGCCGACTGCGCGGTGCTGGGTGTGCCCAACGAAGACTTCGGCGAGGAGGTGAAAGCGGTGGTGCAGCCGCGCGACATGCGCGACGCCGGGCCGGCACTGGAGCAGGAACTGATCGCCTACTGCCGCGAGCATCTGTCGCACATCAAGTGCCCGAAGTCGGTCGACTTCGAAGCCGAGTTACCGCGCCACGCCACCGGCAAGCTCTACAAGCGGCTGCTGAAAGACCGCTACTGGGCCGGCCACGCCTCGAAGATTGTCTGAATGCGCTGGGCGCGGTCGTGATGGCACGGTGGTAGCGAAGGTGCAAGGCTGTGCTTGCTCGTTTGCTCGTCAACCCAACCCGCTCAAGCACCAAAGCGGGGTTCGGGCAGGCCCGTCATGCCCAGGCCTTGGTCACTTGGTCAGGCCTTGTGCAGCGGCAACGCGGTCTTGTAGCGAACCTGCTTCAGCGCAAAGCTGGAGCGGATCTTTTCCACCTGGGCAATGGGTGACAGCTGCTCGAGAATGAAGCTCTCCAGCGCCGGCATGTCGGGCACCGCCACGCGCAGCAGGTAATCGGCGTCACCGGTCATCAAGTAGCACTCCATCACCTCGTCGCGCAGGGTGATGCGCTCTTCAAACGCCTGCAGCGCCTGGCGGTTCTGCTGCTTCAGACTGATCGAGATGAAGACGTTCAGGTGCAGGCCCAACTGCTTGGCGTCAAGCAGGGCCACGTACTGGCGGATCAGCCCGCGCGCCTCCAGCGCCCGCACCCGCGCCAGGCAAGGCGAGGGCGACAGATGCACCCGCCGCGCCAGCTCCACATTGGGCAGGCTGGCATCGGCCTGAAGCTCAGCAAGAATCTTTAAATCGATGCCATCAAGGCCGTTTGTGCTGGCGCTCATCGTGTTTGCAGCAGATTGTGTTGTTATGGTCGGATTTTTCATGGTAT
>JAYVDE010000541.1:0-9770 GCA_043749575.1 Burkholderiaceae bacterium
CCGACCACGCTCTCGATGCCGGCAAAGTCGGCATCGGTAGCGGTGGCGGGGCTGGCCAGCACGAACTTGGTGTTGAAGATGTTCAAGCCCTTGTTTTCCATCGCGCCCATGTTGAAGTCGCCGACCGCGACGATCATGAAGCGCTCCAGGTCGAGCGGCAGGCCGAAGCGGGCTTCGTCCCAGGCCACCGACGCGATCAGCGAGTTCATCGCGTGCTCGGTCTTGTCGAGGTCACCGCGGCGCACGTAGACCTGCAGCAAGTGGTCCTTGCCCGCGCGCGTGGTGATGCGCTGCTCGCGGGCCACCAGGTCGGCGGCCACCAGCGCAAACAGGTAGCTGGGCTTGGGGAAGGGGTCGTGCCACTTGGCGCCGTGGCGGCCGTTGGCCAGCGCGAAGGTGTCGACCAGGTTGCCGTTGCTCAGCAGCACCGGGTACCTGGCCTTGTCGGCGCGCAGCGTCACGGTGTAGACCGCCATCACGTCGGGCCGGTCCATAAAGTAGGTGATGCGGCGGAAGCCTTCGGCCTCGCACTGGCTGAAAAAACCGCCGCTGCTGGTGTACAGCCCCGACAGCTGGCTGTTCTTCTCGGGCGCGCAGGTGTTGCGGATCTCCAGCGTGAAGACGGGCTTGTCAGGCGGCTTGTCGATGACCAGGCAATTGTCTTCGTGGCGGAACGACACACTCTCGCCATCGGCCAGGCAACGCAGCAGCGTCAGGCCGTCGCCGTGCAGCTTGAGCGGCTGGCCGGGTGCGGCATCGGCGTTGCGCTCGATGCTCATCTTGCTGGCGACGATGGTCTTGGCCGGGTCGAGGTCGAAGCTCAAGTCGACGCTGCGGATCCAGAACGCCGGCGCGGTGTAGTCCTCGCGGCGGATCACGCTGGATGGTCCTTCACGCATGGGGGAGCCTTTTTGGAAAAATCATGGGGGGATGCCGGCCGTGCCGGCGCTGGCTGCCGACGGGCCGACTGTGCGCGGACAGCGCGCGGACTGCGCGCGGACAACAGGCTGAAGGCGCCGGCGAAGGGTTCGATCAGAGCCCAGACTTCAGGCTGGCCTCGATGAAGACGTCGAGGTCGCCGTCGAGCACCTTCTGGGTATTGCTGATCTCGACGTTGGTACGCAAGTCCTTGATGCGGCTGTTGTCCAGCACATAGCTGCGGATCTGGTGGCCCCAGCCGACATCGGTCTTGGTGTCCTCGAGCTTTTGCTGTTCTTCCATCCGTTTGCGCATTTCATGGTCGTAGAGCCGGCTGCGCAGGCGCTTCCAGGCCACGTCGCGGTTGCTGTGCTGGCTGCGGCCGTCCTGGCACTGCACCACGATGCCGGTGGGCAAGTGGGTCAGGCGCACCGCCGAATCGGTCTTGTTGATGTGCTGACCACCGGCGCCGCTGGCGCGAAAGGTGTCGACCCGCACGTCTGACGGGTTGATGTCGATCTCGATCGAATCATCCACCTCGGGGTAGACAAACAAGCTGGCGAAGCTGGTGTGGCGCCCGCCGGCCGAATCGAACGGGCTTTTGCGCACCAGGCGGTGCACGCCGGTCTCGGTGCGCAAATGGCCGAAGGCATAGTCGCCCTCGATCTTGATCGTGGCGTTTTTGATGCCGGCGATTTCACCCGGGGTTTCGTCTTCGACGGTAGCCGTGAAGCCCTTGCGTTCGGCGTACTTCAGGTATTGGCGCAGCAGCATGCCGGCCCAGTCGCAGGCCTCGGTGCCGCCGGCGCCGGCCTGGATGTCGACGAAGCAGTTCAGCGGGTCGGCCGGGTTGCTGAACATGCGGCGGAACTCGAGCCCCTCGACGATTTTGCGCAAGCCGGCCGCTTCGGCCTCGATGGTGGCCAGGTCGTCGAAGGCCTGGTCGGCCTTGGACATTTCGTAGAGCTCGAGGTTGTCCGACAGATTGCTTTTGAGGTGGTCGATGGTGCTGACCACGTCTTCGAGCGATTTTTTCTCGCGGCCCAGTTCTTGGGCCCGCTTGGGTTCGCTCCAGACGCTGGGGTTCTCCAGCGCTGCAATGACTTCGTTCAAGCGCAGGGATTTGCGGTCGTAGTCAAAGATACCCCCGGAGCTGCTCGGTACGGGCGCTCAGGTCGGCGAGCAGCGTGCCGATGGCGTTGACTTGTTCGATGTCCATGGACTTGGTGCTTCAAGCGGTTGACAGGTGAGTGGGGGATTCTCGCATGGGGGTCTGCACCGGGCAGGGCGGTGAAAGGCCTGGGCTAGCATGACGAGCGATGCCCGCCGACCCGCAAACCACCAGCCCCTACTGGCGCAAGACCTTGCGCCTGAGCGGCGCCGTGCTGGCCGCTTGGCTGCTGGTCACCTTGGGCATCGGCTTGTTTGGGCGCGACATGGACTTCCGCCTGTTCGGCTGGCCGTTTGGCTTCTGGGTCACGGCGCAGCTGGCGTTGGTGATCTATTGCGCGCTGGTCTGGTTCTACGCGCTGGCGATGGACCGGCTGGACCAGGCCCACGGCGACCGCACTGAGGATTGAGATTCAGCTGCGTTTTGGGGCGGTAAGCCAACGACGCGTTTCGGCTCTGAGCTGACTTTGCGACGGGCAGCTTCAAAGACGACCGCGTTCGAGTTGGGTGGTGGCCAGGCCGAGGCCGTGGCGCCGTTCAGGGCTCGGCACGCGAACACACGCCGCACGCCGGTGCCCGCGAAGCACCGGCGCCGCGCCTCGCGCGCCAAGCCCTGCCCGACCCCCCAGCCCCGACCTGGCGGCAGCACCGGTGGTCGGCGGGCAACAAGGCAACGTCGGGCAGGGCCCGCCGGGCGAGCGCAAGCGACGCCGGGTAGCCGCGACGCTCTTCTCGGCGGCGTCAAAACCCTGCTGCACCAGGCCGGGGCTGTGGGGTCGGGCGGGGCGGGGTGCGCGAGGCGCGGAGGCCATCGTGGCGACTGCGCGGTGTCTCGCCGTGTGTTCGCGTGCCCCGCCCTGAACGGCGCCACGGCCGCGGCCTGGCCGCTCCGAGGCATGGCCTGCGACAAGCTGTGGCGCTCGCCCAGCCCGACAGGCCAGCCGCTGCGCTCGAAAGCCCGCTTTCGAACAGTCCCGCAAAGTCAGCAACGAGCAACGTGCCGCCATCCCGCCCAATCGTCACGGCAGCGCCGCCGTCGGCGGCCCCAAGGCCCGCAGCACATCGCGCAGGTACTGCGCACGGTCTTTCGGGTCGGCAAATTCACGCTCGATGCGCAGTTTGTCGTTGCCGGCCAGTTTGACGTTTTTGTTCTTCTGCACCAGCTCGATGATGCGCAGCGCATCGATCGGCGGCTTGGGGCGGAAGGTGATCGACATCAGCTTGGGGTTGGCGTCGATCTTCAACACACCATAGCGCTTGGCCAGTACCCGCAGCCGGTGGCTGTCGAACAGCGTCTGGCCCTGGGCGGGCAGCTTGCCGAAACGATCGGTCACCTCTTCGAGCAGGATGTCGAGTTGCTCGGGCTTGTCGGCCGTGGCCAGCCGCTTGTAGAGGTTCAGCCGCACCTGCACGTCGCCGCAATAGGTATTGGGCAGCAGCGCCGGGGCGTGCAGGTTGATCTCGGTGGCGCTGCCGAAAATGCCGGTCGGGCTCAGCAAATCGGGCTCCTCGCCCATTTTCAGCGCCCGCACGGCCTCGGCCAGCATGTCGTTGTAGAGCTGGAAGCCCACTTCCATCATGTTGCCGCTCTGGTTTTCGCCCAGCACCTCGCCGGCACCTCGGATCTCCAGGTCGTGCATCGCCAGGTAGAAGCCCGAGCCCAGCTCTTCCATGCTCTGGATCGCGTCCAGCCGCTGCTGGGCTTGTTTGGTCAGGGTCTCGGTGTCGGGCACCATCAGGTAGGCATAGGCCTGGTGGTGGCTGCGGCCGACCCGCCCGCGCAGCTGGTGCAGCTGGGCCAGGCCGAACTTGTCGGCCCGGCTGATGACGATGGTGTTGGCGCTGGGCACGTCGATGCCGGTCTCGATGATGGTGGAGCACAACAGCAGGTTGTGGCGCTGGGCGATGAAGTCGCGCATCACCGATTCGAGTTCGCGCTCGGGCATCTGGCCGTGGGCGATCGCGATGCGGGCTTCGGGCACCAGCTCGACCAGCCGGTCGCGCCGGGCCTGAATCGTCGCCACGTCGTTGTGCAGAAAGTAGACCTGGCCGCCGCGTTTCAACTCGCGCAACACGGCCTCGCGGATCACGCTGTTGCCCTCGCTGCGCACGAAGGTCTTGATCGCCAGCCGGCGTTGCGGCGCGGTGGCGATCACGCTCAGGTCGCGCAGGCCTTCCAGCGCCATGCCCAGCGTGCGCGGAATCGGTGTGGCGGTCAGCGTCAGCACATCCACTTCGGCGCGCATGGCCTTGATCGCCTCTTTGTGGCGCACGCCGAAACGGTGCTCTTCGTCGATCACCAGCAGGCCCAGCCGTTTGTACTTGACGTCGGGACTCAGCAGCTTGTGGGTGCCGACGACGATGTCGACGGTGCCGGCCTCCAGCCCGTCGAGGGCGATCCTGATTTCCTTGGTCGAGCGAAAGCGCGACAGCTCGGCGATGCGCACCGGCCACTTGCCAAACCGATCCACCAGCGTCTGGTAATGCTGCTCGGCCAGCAGCGTGGTGGGCGCCAGGATGGCCACCTGCTTGCCGCCGATCACCGCGATGAAGGCCGCCCGCAGCGCGACCTCGGTCTTGCCGAAACCGACGTCGCCGCAAACCAGCCGGTCCATCGGTTGCGGGCTGACCATGTCCTGGATCACCGCGTGGATGGCGGCGCGCTGGTCAGGGGTTTCCTCGAAGCCGAAGCTGGACGCAAAGGCTTCGTAATCGTGTGCCGAATAGCGGTGGGCATGGCCCTCGCGGGCGGCGCGGCGGGCGTACAGGTTCAACAGTTCGGCGGCGGCGTCGCGCACCTGCTCGGCGGCGCGGCGCTTGGCCTTGTCCCACTGGCCACTGCCCAGCCGGTGCAGCGGTGCTTCGTCGGCGCTGACGCCGGTGTAGCGGCTGATCAAATGCAGCTGGCTCACCGGCACGTACAGCGTGGCCTTGTCGGCGTATTCCAGGTGCAGGAACTCGCTGGGGCCGCCATCGTTGCCATCGCCCAAGTCGATGTTGATCAGCCCGACGTAGCGGCCGATGCCGTGGTTGCCGTGCACCACCGGGTCACCCACCTTCAGCTCCGACAAGTCCTTGATCAGCGCCTCGACGCTGCTCACCTGCTCTTGTTTGCGGCGGCGCCGGCCTTGCGGTGAACTGGCAAACAGCTCGGTCTCGGTGATGAACTGGATCGAGATCCCGTTGTCCGGCTCATGCCAGTGGAAGCCCGCGGCCAGCGGCGCTGCGGTGATGCAGAACTTCTCGCCCGCCGGACCCTGGGCCTCGAACTCGGCCAGCGACGACACGCTGGGCGGCTCTATCTTGTGGTCGCGCAGCAGCTCGAGCAGGCTCTCGCGGCGGCCTTCGCTCTCGGCGACGATCAGCACCCGGTGCGGCGTGCTGTCGAGGTGTTTGCCCAGGGCGGCCAGCGGCTCGGTGGCGCTGCGGTCGGCGGCCACGTTGGGCAGTGGCCGGGCCCAGTCGACCGGATCATTGCCCCGCAACACCAGCACCGCATGGCGGTGGGTGTTGACAAAGAACTCTTCGCTGCGTTGGAAGATGTCCTCGGGCGCCAGCACCGTGCGGGTGGGGTCGGCGGCGATGAAGCGGTGGCGCTCGCGGGTGTCGGTCCAAAAGTGCGCCAGCGCGGCATCGACCTCGCCATGCAGCACCAGCTGGGCGCGTCGTTCATCCTGACCCAAGTAGCTGAAGATCGTGCCGGTCTCTTCGAAGAACAGCGGCAGGTAGTACTCGATGCCGGCAGTGGCAATGCCCTGCGCGATGTCCTTGTAGATCCGGCTCTTGGTCGGGTCGCCTTCCAGCTTCTCGCGCCAGCGCTGGCGGAAGGTGTTGCGCGCCGCCTCGTCCATCGGAAACTCGCGGCCCGGCAGCAAGCGCACCTCGGGCACCGGGTACAGGCTGCGCTGGGTGTCGGGGTCGAAGGTGCGGATCGAATCGACTTCGTCGTCGAACAGGTCAACCCGGTAAGGCACCCGCGAGCCCATCGGAAACAGGTCGATCAGCCCGCCGCGCACGGCGTATTCGCCCGGCGACTGAACCTGGCTGACATGGTTGTAGCCGGCCAGCGTCAGCTGCGATTTCAGCGCCGCTTCATCCAGTTTGGTCTTCTGCTTGAACTGGAACGTGGTGCCGGCCAGAAAGCTGGGCGGCGCCAGCCGGGTCAGCGCGGTGGTGGCGGGCAGCAGCACCACGTCGCACTCGCCGCTGTGGATGCGCCACAGCGTGGCCAGGCGCTCGCTGATCAAGTCCTGGTGCGGGCTGAAGGTGTCGTAGGGCAGCGTCTCCCAATCGGGAAACAGCGCCACCCGCAGGCCTGGTGCGAAAAAGGGCAGTTCGTCGGCCAGGCGCTGGGCGTCGGCGGGATCGGCGGTGATGATCGCCAGCAAGCGTTTCTCCGCCATGCGGGCCTGCGCCAGCCGTGCCAGCAGCAGCGCGTCGGCCGAGCCGGTGGGCCGGGGCAGGGTGTAGCGCTTGGCGGCTTGGATGACGGGCAGTTGCATGGCAGCGGTAAAAGGTGGGGGCGAGCAGGGGGACGGGCAGGGGGCGGGTAGCGGACCGGGTCGGCAAGGCGGGCGACCAACGGCAAGTCACCCCAAAGCAGGCGCAGAGGGGCGTGGCAGCGTTGAATTCTAGAATCGCCCGATGATCATTGCTGAGCACGCAACAACACCCCGCTGTTTCGCCCTGGTGCCCTGCGCTGGCACCGGCAGCCGTGCCGGCACGTTGGCGCCCAAGCAATACACCCCGCTGGCGGGCCAGGCGGTGGTGGCCCACACGCTGGCGGCCTTGGCCCAGGTCGACCGGCTGCAAGCCACGCTGGTGGTGCTGGCGGCCGACGACGACGCCTTCGAGGATTTCGCCCCTGGGTTTACCGGCGAGCGCGCCTGGGTGGCACGCGTGGGCGGCGCCAGCCGGGCCGAGAGCGTCGCCAACGGCCTGGCTGAGCTGCGCGCGCGCGGCGCCCAGTCGCACGACTGGGTGCTGGTGCACGATGCGGCGCGTTGCCTGATCCGCCCCGAGTGGGTCAACCGCTTGCTCGATGCTTGCATCGACGACGAGGTCGGCGGCTTGCTGGCGCTGCCGCTGGCGGACACGCTGAAGCAGGCGCAGGCTGAGCCCAGCGGTGACCGGGTGGCCGCCACCGTCGACCGCAGCGCCAAGTGGGCCGCGCAGACGCCGCAGATGTTCCGCCTGGGTCTGCTGCAACCCGCGCTGGCCTCGGTCACTGCGGCAGGCGCGGCGGTGACCGACGAGGCCAGCGCGGTCGAAGCCGCCGGCCACAGCCCGAAGCTGGTGCGCGGCGAGTTCGAGAACTTCAAGCTCACCTGGCCGGCAGACTTTGCGCTGGCCGCGCGGCTGCTGGCCAGCGCCAGCCCGGGGCCCGAGATCCGGGCGATGGTGCCGGCCCAGGACTTCGTGCTGTCACAGCGCTTCTACGCCGACCTCGGTTTCGAGGCCGAGTTCTCGCGCGACGGCCTGGCCGGGTTCCGGCTCGGCAATTGCAGCTTCCTGTTGCAGGACTTCTTCGTCGCCGAGCACGCCAGCAACCTTGTCATGGTGCTCAATCTGCCCGACCTGGCCGCCTTCTGGCAAGGCCTGCAGCGCCGCGGCCTGGTCGAGCGCTACGGTGTGCGCGCCGAGCCACCGCAGCAGCGGCCCTGGGGCCGCATCGACATGACGCTGACCGACCCCAGCGGCGTGCTCTGGCGCATTGCCCAGCACCGGGCGGTGGCCTGACATGACCCAGCCCGACATGCCCACCTTGCCCACCCAGCCCACCCTGCTCACCCTGCCCAAGATGCGCGTTGGCGAAGGCTGGGACGTGCACCAGCTTGCAAGCGGCCGGCCCCTGGTGCTGGGCGGCATCACCATTGCACACAGCCATGGCCTGCTGGGCCATTCTGACGCCGACGCGCTGCTGCATGCCATCACCGACGCCCTGCTGGGCGCCGCGGCACTGGGCGATATCGGCTGGCACTTCCCCGACACCGACCCGCAATTCAAGGGCGCCGATTCGGGCGTGCTGCTGGCCGAGGCCGCGCGGCGGGTGCGCGCTGCCGGCTGGACCATCAACAACGTCGATTCGACCATCGTCGCCCAGGCGCCCAAACTGGCCCCGCACATCCCGGCGATGGTGTTGCGCATTGCCGCGCTGCTGGGGCTGGACGCCGGCGCGGTCAACGTCAAGGCCAAGACCGCCGAGAAGCTGGGTCCGGTGGGCGAGGGCCGAGCGATCGAGGCCCGCGCGGTCTGCCTGCTGGTGCAGGCGCCGCCCCGGCTGGACTAGGCCCGGGAGGCGCGGCGGCCTGTCACGCCGATGCCCTGGCGGCCAATCAGCCGCGCGCTTGGCGGTTGGCGGTTGGCGGCCGGTCAGCCGCGCATTGGCCGGGTGGCGACCGGTCAGCCGCGCACTTGCCGGGTGTGGCGCAGCCGCAGGTGGGCCACCAGGCCACCCTCGGGCGCGTTGGCGAATTCGACCTGGCCGCCCATGCGCTGCATCGCCTTGTCGACGATGGCCAGGCCCAGCCCGGCGCCGGTGGCTGCGGTGCGCGCCGCGTCGCCGCGGAAAAACGGCGTCGTCAGCTGGCCCAGCTTTTCGGGCGCCACGCCGAGACCGTGGTCGCGCACGGTGCAGATCACCCAGCCGCCGGTGCGCTGGTGCGTCACCGTCACCATCGCGATGCCGGTGTCGGCGGTGCGGCCGTAGCGGCGAGCGTTTTCAAACAGGTTGGCAAAGACGCGGCCCAACTCCACCTCGTCGGCCAGCACCTCCAGGTCGATCGCCACCCGCGAGGTAATGCGGATCTCGCCGGGGTCGCGGAACGAAGCCGCCTCCTTGTCGATCAGCTTGGACAGCAGCACCGGCCGCAGGTGGATCTCGCCCGGCCGGGCGTAGTCCATGAACTTGTCGATGATCTTGTCGAGCTGCTCGATGTCGCTGGCCATGTTGGCGCGGGCTTCTTCATCGACCACGCTCATCTCGGCTTCCAGCCGCAGCCGCGCCAGCGGTGTGCGCAGGTCGTGGCTGATGCCGGCCAGCATCACCGCGCGGTCTTCTTCCACCTTGGCCAGCTCGCGCGCCATCCGGTTGAATCCCATGTTCACCTCGCGGATCTCGCTGGTGACGGTGGTCTCGTCCAGCCGTGATTCGTACTCGCCACCGCGGATGCGGCTGGCCGCAAACGACAGGTCGCGCAGCGGCCGATTGATGCGCTGGGCAATCAGCATCGCCCCGGCGAAGGTGATGAACACCGCCGCGGCCAGCCAGGCCAGGCCGACCTCGGGCATGGGCTGGTGCACCAGCTGCGCCGGTGCCTGCAGCCACCAGGCCTCGCGGTCGACCACGAAGCCCAGCCACAGGCCCGGCATGCCGTTGACGCTGGACGCCACCAGCAACTCGCGGCCCAGCAGGCTGCGCAACTCAGTGGCCATTTCGCCGGCATAGTCGCCTGCGTGCGGCGTGGTCCAAACGTCGGCCACCGTGCGTGACTTCAACACCATGCCCTCACGGCTGCCCAGCGCCTTGACCAACGTGGGCCGGGCAGCGCGGTCGGCCAGGTGCAGCGATTCGCTAGACAGCCGCACCAGGCTGGCCAGGTGGCGAGCGTTTTGCCGCACGTTCTGCGGTTCAGCCTCCAGCGTGCGCAGGGTTTGCACCCAGGCGGCGACGCAAGCGGCCA
>JAYVDE010000542.1:0-3624 GCA_043749575.1 Burkholderiaceae bacterium
CGGGCCTCGCGGGCGACCGCCGCCTCGAAGTCGCTGACATAACTCACCGCACGCTTGACCTTGAGCTTCAGGTACTTCGACAAGCTCCAATACGGCAGCCCCAGCCGGGCCCGCGCGCTGTTGAACCAGCGGTTGAGCTTGAGCGTGAATTCGTAGGCCGAGTCGCCGACATAAGCCAGCCACTTGGCGCACTGGATCACGCCGTCGAACAGGTCGCCGTGGGTCACCCACAGACGGCGGCCGTCGGCGGTGGTGTGCACCGCTTCGCTGACGACGTCGACGCCGCCGAAGTTGTGGTCGACATAGCGGCGGGCAAACTCGTCGTGGTTGCCCGGCACAAAGACCACCCGCGTGCCCTTGCGGGCCTTGCGCAGGATTTTCTGCACCACGTCGTTGTGCGATTGCGGCCAGTACCAACTTCGGCGCAGCTGCCAGCCGTCGATGATGTCGCCGACTAGGTAGAGCGTCTCGCACTCGACCCGGCGCAGAAAGTCGAGCAAGGCGGCCGCCTGGCAACCCGAGGTGCCCAGGTGGATGTCCGAGATCCAGACCGTGCGGTAGTGCAGCTGGCCGTCGTCGCCATCGCCATCATGGTCGTCGTCGTGGCCGTGATCGTGGCCCTGGGGCGGGCCGCGGTGGTGGTCGGCAGTGGCGGGGGTCGGAGTCCGGTCAGTAGGCTGCATGGCCCTTCATGCTGGGGCCAGGGCATGACAGCACCGGGTCAGTCGGGTGACAACGCGGTGAATGGCCTTGGCCGGCGGTGGGCGAGGGCGGCCCGCATCAGCGTTTCGACCTGCGCCACCACGCCGTGCCAGGGTTGTGCCAAGGCCGTCTGGCGGGCCGCGTGGCCCAGGGCCGCGCCGCGGTCGGTTTGTTGCACCAGCCACTGGGCCTGGGCGATGAAGCGGTCGTTGTCGTGCAGCGGCACGACCAGGCCGTTGGCGCGATGCTGGATCAGGCGGCCGGCGGCGGCATAGTCGAAGGCCAGCACTGGCAGGCCGCTGGCCATCGCCTCGGCGGTCACGTTGCCGAAGGTCTCGGTCACGCTGGCAAAGACGAAGGCATCGGCCGATGCGTAGTGCGCGGCCAGGTCGTCGCCCGACCGGTTGCCGGCAAACACCGCTTGTGGACAACGGGCCTGCAGCGCGGCGCGCAGCGGCCCGTCGCCGACCAACAACAGCCGGCAATCGGGCTGGTGCGCCAGCATGGCGTCGAAGGTCCGCAGCAGCAGATCGAGGTTCTTCTCCGGCGCCAACCGGCCGACGCAGGCCACCACCCGGGTCTGCGGCCCGGCGCCCCAACTGGCGCGCAGTGGCGCGCTGCGGCGCTCGGGCGTGAACAGCTGCGTGTCGACCCCGCGGGCGACCACGGCCACGTTGCGCAGCCCTTCGTCGGCCAGCGTTTTGCGCAGCGCCTCGGTCGGCACCATGGTGCAGTGGGCGCGGTTGTGGAAGCTGCGCAGGTAGGCCATGATCGGCCGCTGCAGCCAGCCGATGCCGTAATGCTGGCTGTAGGCGTGGAAGTTGGTGCGGAAGTCCGACGTGACCGGCAGGCCCAGTTGCAGCGCGGCCTGCAAGGCCGACCAGCCCAGCGGGCCTTCGGTGGCGATGTGCACCAGGTCGGGCCGCTGCCACTTCCAGCGCCGCGCCAGGGCCCGCCCGGCCGGCAGGCCCATCTTCAGCTGCGGGTAGCGCGGGATCGGCAGGCCGCGCAGCAGCAGCTCATGGAAACCATCGGCCGCAGTGGCCGCCACGCCGCAGGCGTCGCCCGGCTGGCGCGGGCGCACCAGCTGCAGCGAGTGGCCGCGCGCGCGCAAACCATCGACCAGGCGGGCCACCGTCATCGCCACGCCGTTGACCTCGGGCGGGTAGGTCTCGGTGACCAAGGCCAGCCGCATCAAGGGCGCTGCTGCGGGGTCGCCGTCAGCGTCACCGGTGATCGGGGCGGCGGCAGGACGCTCAGGGGCATGGGTAGGCAGCATGGCCTTGCATGCTGGCAGCCGCGCGCAACAGTTTGATGACGACCGGCACCGACTGCCATCGAAGCGCCACCAATTCGTCACCATGGCTTCACGCCGCGGCGACACCATGCCAGCACGCGGCTCGCGGCTGGCCCGGGCCTGTGGCCCGACGTCCGCTCGCGTGACCACTTTGTTCATCCTTTCCCCCACCCACCGACGAGGACGCCACCGTGACCCCCTTCTTCGACGCCTTGCGTCTGCAGCGCTGGGACGACCACCGCTACTACCACCACAGCCGCATCAACCAGGCGCTGCACCTGCTGTCGGCGCTGAGCTTTGTGGTGGCCTACGGCATGTTGCTGGTCGACCCGCCGGTTGCCGCGCTGATCGCCTGGCTGTTCGCCATGACCAGCCGCCAGAGCGGCCACTTCTTCTTCGAGCCCCAGGGTTACGACCACGTCAACCAGGCCAGCCACGCGCACAAGGAAGACATCAAGGTCGGCTACAACTTGCAGCGCAAGCTGGTGCTGCTGGGGTTGTGGGCCGCGGCGCCGCTGGCGGTGCTGGCGCAACCCGGCTTGTGGGGTGCCGTGACGGCGCACACCGGCTTCACCGGCTACCTGCGCCATGTCGGCTGGATCTGGCTGTGGCTGGGCGTGGCCGGGCTGGTGTTCCGCACGCTGCAGCTGTTTTTCCTGCGCGATGTGCAGACCGGCCTGGTCTGGGCCAGCAAGATCTTGACCGACCCGTTCCACGACATCTGGCTCTACCACCGCGCACCGCTCTACCTGCTGCGCGGCGAGCTGATCGACCCGATGTACCACGCCGCCGCCGCCCGCCCCAGCAACAGCGCGCCAGGCGGTTGAGCGTCGGTGCCCGCTGTCGTCCTGCGCTGCGGCTGGCCGCGGCGCAGGCCTCGATCAGAACCGATGCGCCAGCATCTCGCGCAAGATGCCGCGCTTGATGGCCCGGTTGGTCAGCTTGGGGTCGTGCCACCACCAGCCGTCGGCCTGCATCGCCTGGGCCGCGCTGACAAAGCGGCTGGCCACGGCGGCGAAGTCGGCATCGCTGTAGTTCAGGCTGAAGATCAGCCGGCCGGTGCCGACCCAGCTCAGCGCCAGGCCCTGGGCGCGCAAGTAGAACTGCAGCATCCAGTTGTAGCGCGACGGCTGGGTGTAGAACACCGTCCACACCGACTGCAGGTTGGCCACTTGCACCGGCAGGCCGGCCTCGGCCAGGCGGCGGTTCAGCAGCGCGGCGCGGGCGTCCCAGCGCTCGTCGCCCCCTTCGTAACAGGCCTGTACCTCGGGGCTGTCGAGCTTTTCCAGCAACACCTGCATCGCCGCCATCACGTAGGGGTGGGCGTTGAAGGTGCCGCGGGCAAAGCAGATGTCGGCCGGCCGGGCCTCGCGGTAGCGCTTCATCAAGTCTTTGCGGCCGCAGACCACGCCCACCGGCAGGCCGCCGCCCAGTGTTTTGCCGTAGGTCACCATGTCGGCGCGCACGCCGAAATAGGCCTGCGCGCCACCGGGCGCCAGGCGGAAGCCCATGAACACCTCGTCGAAGATCAGCACGATGCCGCGCGCGGTGCAGACTTCACGCAGCTGCTGCAGCCAGGCGGTGTAGGCGGCACGGTCGTAGTGGGCGCGCCGGCCGCTGTCGAC
>JAYVDE010000543.1:0-9724 GCA_043749575.1 Burkholderiaceae bacterium
TTCGGCCTGGCCGCTGATGATCAGCGGCGTTCGGGCCTCGTCAATCAGGATCGAGTCCACCTCGTCGACGATGGCGAAATTGAGGCCGCGTTGCACCCGGTCGCGCAACTCGTAGACCATGTTGTCGCGCAGGTAGTCGAAGCCGAACTCGTTGTTGGTGCCGTAGGTGACGTCGGCGTTGTAAGCCAGCTGCTTTTCCTCGCGCGACAGGCCGGGCACGTTGACGCCCACCGACAGGCCGAGGAAGCCGTACAGCCGACCCATCCACTCGGCATCACGCCGGGCCAGGTAATCGTTGACAGTGACCACGTGCACGCCCTTGCCCGACAGCGCGTTCAGGTAGACCGGCAGCGTGGCCATCAAGGTCTTGCCCTCGCCGGTGCGCATCTCGGCGATCTTGCCGTTGTGCAGCGCCATGCCGCCGATGTACTGCACATCGAAGTGGCGCATCTTCAGGCTGCGCTTGCCGGCCTCGCGCACGACGGCAAAGGCTTCGGGCATCAGATCGTCGAGCGTCGCACCTTGCGCGATGCGCTGGCGGAATTCGTCGGTCTTGGCGCGCAGCGCGCTGTCGTCCAGCGCTTCGAACTGCGGCTCCAACGGGTTGACCTGGTCGACCGCACGGCGGTATTGCTTGAGCAGGCGGTCGTTGCGGCTGCCGAAAATCGAGGTGAGAAGCTTGGGCAACATGCGGCGTCGAGGGGGGCTTTGGACCTGGCAGCGTTGCTGGCTGGCGCAGGGCGCCGGTGGGGCAGGCTCAGCGCGGGGCCGGGTCCAGGTTCTTGGGGCAGAAGGCCGGCACGCCGGCCAAGGATGAGGCGCCGCACAGGTGGGGTCGGTGCCGCAGCCCACCGGGCCTGTGGCCCGGACTGCTGCGCTACTGGCCGCCGGTGAAGGCAGCTTCTCCCCTTGGGCGGCTGCCACAAGTTAGTGGCGGAGTCTATCATTCGACCCCCTGACGAACCCTGCCGCGTCACCTGGCGCTGCCCGCTGCCGCTCGCGGCCAATGCTGGTCACCAGGCGGCGGCGGGCAGATTCGGGTCCGCTCGCCGCTTTGCACCGGAACTCGCCCACGCCATGTCCCGCCCGCCCGGAAAATACCCGCCCGCGCCCTTGCCCAGCAATACCCGGGGCATCGCCGACGCCCTCACGAACAGCGAGCCGCTGGCCCTGCTGACCCGTCGCATGCACGAGTCCCAGGCGCGGCTGGCGGCGGTAGCGCCACTCTTGTCGCCGGCGATGCGCCTGCAGGTAAAAGCCGGGCCGATTGACGAGGCCGGCTGGACCCTGCTGGTGGGCAACAGTGCGGTGTCGGCCAAGCTGCGGCAGATGGTGCCGGCGCTGGAGGCGCATCTGCGCCACTGCGGTTGGGCCGGCCCACCGGTGCGGGTCAAGCTACTGAACCCCGGCTGACCCCGCCGAAACCGCGCAGGCCGGCTGCCAGCCCCGTTGGCTGACGCCCGGCTTGGGTGACGCCTTGGGTGATGCCTCGGGTGATGCCTTCGGTGGCAGAAGCCCCGTTGAGTGATGGTGCCGGCTATCCGAATCGAACGGATGACCTACCGCTTACAAGGCGGTTGCTCTACCAACTGAGCTAAGCCGGCGACAGCCTTGAATTCTAGAGTGGGCTGGCGCTTCGGTGCGCGCCGCACCCAGGCATAGCCAAGCCTGCTATTTGATGCGCTTCAACGACGGCCGGCCCGCGGCCGCGGCCGCCGCCGGTGGCGGCTCGGGCGGTTCGGGCGGTTCGTCTTGGGTACCGGCATTGCGCGCGCTCAGTGGCGTCACCGCCACCTCGTCATCGCTCACCGCGGCCGGTGCCAGCCGCAAACCCAACTTGGGCGGCAATGCGGCAGCAGGTGCAGCACTGCCGGAAGCCCCCGGCGCGGCGGGCACCGGAAAGGCCATGCCTTGCCCGTTCTCACGGGCGTAGATCGCCACGACATGGTCGATCGGCACCTGGATCTCGCGCGAGACGCCACCAAAGCGTGCCTTGAACTCGATGCTTTCATTGCCCAGGCTCAGGCTGCTGGTGGCCTCGAAACCGACGTTGAGCACGATCTCGTTGTTCTTCACGTACTCCATCGGCACCTTCACGCCCGCGCCCACCGCGACGGCGATGTAGGGCGTGAAACCGTTGTCGGTGCACCAGTCGTGCAGCGCGCGGATCAGGTAGGGACGGGTGGAGCTGCCCTGCTCGTCCGGTGCGGCCGGTTTAGTCACTGGAACCCCTCGCCGATCAGGTACGTTTGACTATCCCCCGAGGGGATGCGAGCCGGCTTTGCGGGCTGAGCCCGGACATGGGCAGTCCCTGCGGACTGCCCACGCCTGGCGAGGAGCAGCGGCCTCTGGCCGATGGTGGCCCGGCGCTCGGCCCGCGGAGGTCGGATCAATGTCATCTGGCGATATTACTTGCGCATCACCTTCTCGGACGGCGTCAGCGCCTCGATGTAGGCCGGGCGCGAGAAGATGCGTTCGGCGTACTTCAGCAGCGGCGCGGCGTTTTTCGACAAATCGATGCCGTAGTAGTCCAGCCGCCACAGCAGCGGGGCGATGGCCACGTCGAGCATCGAGAAATCGTCGCCCAGCATGTACTTGTTCTTCAGGAAGATGGGCGCCAGCTGGGTCAGCCGTTCGCGGATCTGGCTGCGGGCCTTCTCCAACTGCTTGTCGTTGGACTTGGCACCGCCTCGGTTTTCGAGCAGGTTGACGTGGGCGAACAGCTCTTTTTCGAAGTTGAACAGGAACAGCCGCACCCGGGCACGGGCGACGGGATCACCGGGCATCAGTTGCGGATGCGGGAAGCGCTCGTCGATGTACTCGTTGATGATGTGCGACTCGTACAGGATGAGATCGCGCTCCACCAGGATGGGCACCTCGTTGTACGGGTTCATCAGCGCGATGTCCTCGGGCTTGGCGAACAGGTCGACGTCGCGAATCTCGAAGTCCATGCCCTTCTCGAACAGCACGAAACGGCAGCGGTGCGAATAGGGGCAGGTGGTTCCGGAGTAAAGCACCATCATGGCGGTGGCCTCCCAAGTGAAGCGGTTGCTCAAAAAACAATGCGCGCAACGGGCCGTTAAGGGCGGCCGCTGCGCGCGAGGCCCGGCTGTGACCAGCCGGACCAGCGGGACGTGGTTACTTGATGTCTTTCCAGTAGGCCGCGTTCAGGCGCCAGGCGATCAGCGTAAACAGCGACAGGAAGATCAGCACCCAGACACCCAGGCGCACACGTTGGTTCTGGGCCGGCTCGCCCATCCACTGCAGGTAGGCCACCAGGTCGGCCATCGCGATGTCGTAGTCGGCCTTGCTCAGCGTGCCGGCCGTGGTCTGCTCGAAACCCTTGAAGGTGTGCACCGTCTTGGCCGGATCGTGCGGGTCTTTCTCGTTGGCGTAAATGGCACGCTGCTCACCTTGCAGCTGCCACAGCACATGGGGCATGCCCACCGCCGGGAAGACCAGATTGTTCCAACCGGTGGGCCGAGTCTCGTCGCGGTAGAAGCCGCGCATGTAGGTGTAGAGGTAGTCAGCCCCCGAGCCGTTTTCGCCGGCCCGCGAACGGGCGATCACGGTCAGGTCGGGCGGTTGCGCACCGAACCAATCCTTGGCGTCCTTGGTCGCCAGTGACACCGTCATCAGCGCGCCCACCTTGTCGCTGGCAAACAGCAGGTTCTGCTTGATCTGGTCTTCGGTCAGCCCGATGTCGACCAGCCGGTTGTAGCGCATGTACGCCGCAGAATGGCAGTTCAGACAATAGTTGACGAACAGCTTGGCGCCATGCTGCAGCGCGGCGACGTCGGTGATGCGTTCTTTAGGGAACTTGTCCCAGGCCGGGCCGCCGGTGTTGGCCAAGGCGCCGCCACAGAAGGCAAGCGCCGCGAGCAGGCTGGTTATGAGTCTTTTCATCTGGTGGGCTCCTGCGTCAGTGGGCGCTGAAAGTGACGCGGTCGGGCACTTGCTTGAAAGTGCCGATCGTGCTCCACCAGGGCATCAGCAGAAAGAAGCCGAAGTAGAAGATCGTGCCGACCTGCGACACCAGCGTGCCGAGGTCCGACGGCGGTTGGATGCCCAGGTAGCCAAGCACCACGAAGAAGACCACGAAGATACCGTAGAGCAGCTTGTGCCACTGCGGCCGGTAGCGAATCGACTTGACCGGGCTGTTGTCCAGCCAGGGCAGCGCGAACAGGATGATCACCGCACCGCCCATCACCACCACGCCCCAGAACTTGGCGTCGAAGGTCTTCAGCAGCGCGATGGCGACCACCGCCAGCACCGCGATGGCGATGCGCGCCTTGCCTTTGACCGCCAGCAAGGCCACCACGCCGGCCAGGCCGACGATGCCGCAGAGCACGTTGACCAGCGGGTCGTTGGTGGCGCGCAGCATCGAGTAGAACGGCGTGAAATACCAGACCGGCGCGATGTGCAGCGGCGTCTTCAGCGGATCGGCCGGGATGAAGTTGTTGTACTCCAGGAAGTAGCCGCCCAGCTCAGGCCCGAAGAACAAGATGGCGCAGAACACCATCAAGAACAGACCCACGGCATAGATGTCGTGCACCGAGTAGTACGGGTGGAAGGGGATGCCGTCCAGCGGCACGCCCTTGGCATCCTTCTTGGCCTTGATCTCGACCCCGTCCGGGTTGTTGGATCCCACTTCATGCAGCGCAATGATGTGCGCCACCACCAAGCCCAGCAACACCAGCGGCACCGCGATGACGTGGAAGGCGAAGAAGCGGTTCAGCGTGGCGTCGCCCACCACGTAGTCGCCGCGGATCAGCAGCGCCAGGTCGGGGCCGATGAAGGGCACGGCGGCGAACAGGTTGACGATCACCTGGGCGCCCCAGTAACTCATCTGGCCCCAGGGCAACAGGTAGCCCATGAAGGCCTCGGCCATCAGTGCCAGGAAGATGGCGCAGCCGAACAGCCAGACCAGTTCACGCGGCTTGCGGTAGCTGCCGTAGATCAGGCCGCGGTACATGTGCAGGTAGACCACCACGAAAAACAACGAGGCGCCGGTGGAATGCATGTAGCGGATCAGCCAGCCCCAGGGCACGTCGCGCATGATGTATTCGACCGAGGCGAAGGCCTGGGCCGCATCGGGCTTGTAGTGCATCACCAGGAAGATGCCGGTGACGATTTGGATCACCAGCACCAGCAGCGACAACGAACCAAAGATGTAGAAGAAGTTGAAGTTCTTCGGAGCGTAGTACTCCGACATGTGGTCCTTGAACAACTGGGTGGCCGGAAACCGGTTGTCGACCCAAGTCATCGCCTTCACGCCCAAGGACGCATCGGCCGGAGCCGTCTTGAAATCTGCCATGTCTGATTGACCTCGATGCTGGGGGTGGGCGCTCAGCGCCTGAGAGGATTTCGAGCGTGTCCGAGCGGCGCGCCAAAAGGTGTCCGATCTAGGCGCAAAGCGCAGCCATAGCCCGGGCTATGGCGAGCATTTGCAACGACTAGCGGGCGTCTTTTGGAGTGCTGTGTGGGCATGATTGGAGAACTCTCAGGCGCTCAGGCCTTCTTGTCCTCGCCGATCAGCAAGCGCGTATCGGAAAGGTACATGTGCGGCGGCACTTCAAGGTTGTCGGGCGCGGGCTTGTTCTTGAACACCCGACCGGCCATGTCGAAAGTGGAGCCGTGGCAAGGGCACAGAAAGCCGCCTTGCCAGTCGTCGGGCAAAGAGGGCTGGGCGCCGGTCGCGAACTTTGCACTGGGCGAGCAGCCCAGGTGCGAACAGATGCCCACGGCCACCAAGTACTCGGACTTGATCGAGCGGTACTCGTTGCGGGCGTACACCGGCGTCAGGTCGCCGGGGTTGCGCTTGGAGTTCGGGTCTGCCAATTGCGGGTCGAGCTTCTTCAGGCTGTCGAGTTGCTCTTTCGTGCGGCGCACGATCCACACCGGCTTGCCGCGCCATTCGACGGTCATCATCTCGCCAGGCTTCAGCTTGCCGATGTCGGCCTCGACGGCCGCGCCGGCGGCCTTGGCACGCTCGGAGGGGGCGAAGGTGCTGATGAATGGTACCGCCACAGCCACACCCCCCAGGGCACCGACGCCAGCCGTCATCGCTACCCAAGTACGTCGGCTTTGGTCGACGGGGTTGTCGGTTGGGCTGCCACTGGGGCCGGGGCTGGCGCGGTCACTGGGGATGTCACTCATGGGAATCCTCTTGTAGGGCGCCCTGTGTGGGCGACGGAAAAATCTCAGGGTCAACCCGGGATTCTAGCGGACACGGCCTGCCTCACCCACTCGGCAGCGCTCAGTTGACGCGAACAGCGGGTCATCGATACTGCTCGCGGGCTGCTCAGGGGCAGCCCGGTCAGCCCGATCCGCCACAACACAGGAGTCGCTATGAGTTTCGCCAGTGAGTTCAAGGCATTTGCGCTGAAGGGCAGCGTCGTCGACCTGGCGGTTGGCGTGATCATCGGCGCCGCCTTCGGCAAGATCGTCGATTCCGCCGTCAAAGACCTGATCATGCCCATCGTCAACCTGGTCACCGGCGGCCAGATCGACTACGCCAACAAGTACCTGGTGCTGTCGGGCAGCGTGCCGGCGGGCGCGTCGCTGGTCGAGGCGCAGAAAGTGGGCAATGTGCTCGCCTACGGCAATTTCATCACCATCGCGATCAATTTCACCCTGCTGGCGTTCGTGATCTTCCTGATGATCAAGCAGATCAACCGGCTCAAGCGCGCCGAGCCAGCCGCCGCCGCCGCCGCCACGCCCGAGGACGTGGTGCTGTTGCGCGAGATCCGCGACGCGCTGAACAAGCGCTGAACGGCTGCCCGCCTGGGCACTTGAACGACCGCAGGTCGGCACGGGGTCAAGTTGCGGCGCCAGGCGCCGATAGCCCGGGGGTGAAGAGGTAAAACGCGGTCGCCAGCAAGCCCATCCCGGGCCGTTGGCGGACCGATCCCCATGGACCAGACCCTGCCACCCCGCCTGCCTGCGAACCTGGAAAGCGCCGTCCACCGTGTGCGGATGGCGGCGCGCTCGGCCGCCGAGCACACCGTCGACAGCCTGGGCCTGGCGGCGTTGGCCACCACCGGCGTGCTGCAGCGCGACGCGCTTCTCGGCTCGCAGTACGAACTGAACCGCAAGCTGGCGATCTTTGCGCTGACCTTCAACGAAGCGCTGGACACCGACGTCGCGCGCCAGGCCGGCACGCTGGTGCGCACCCCGGCGCCCGCCGGCGCGCCGCCGGTGACCCCCGACTCGCTGGTGGCCAGCTGGGAATCGCTGACGCTGGTTGACGACCACGAGTTGGAACTGCACATCTCGGCCGACCGCTTTGCGCTGGAGATCTCGCACGCCTGTGAATGGGAAATCCGCGAGCTTGACGCCTACATCGGCACGCTGCTGGGCCTGGATTCGGCCGAGCACGACCGCAATCCGCTGCGCGCCGAGGTGGTGGGCCAAGCCATGATCCGCGCGATCGAGGCCGTGTCCGACCGGCCGGAGGTGCGCAAAGTGCTGGTCACCGAGATCGGCCGTTCGCTGGCCCATGCCATGCGGCAGACTTACGGCGACATCGTGGCCGATCTGCGCCACGCCGGTGTGCGCCCGATCGGCATGGCGCTGCGCGGCAGCGTGGCACGCAGCCAGTCGCTGCATGGCAGCCTGGCGGGTGAACTGCGCGACCGGGCCGGCACACACGCTGGCCTGCCGGCTGCAGAGGCCGGATCGGCGCACCAGGGCGGGCACACCCTGACGGCCAGCGGTCGACTCTCGTCACGCGGGGCCCCACCGAGCGGGCGCGGCGGCTTTCCGCCGTCCGGCAACGGATCGACCATCGGCGCCTCGATGGGGCGGGTCGACGGCGAAATGATGGCGCTGATACGCCGCCTGGCGCAGGGCCCTGGCCTGGCTGCAGGCGACCCCGGCGGTCACCGCGACGGCTACCACGACGGCCACCACGATGGCGGGGCGGCTCACCACGACCTTGCGGCGGGCGACCCCACCCGGCGTGGCTCGGGCCACGGTGGCGGCGGTGGTTTCGGCTTCGCGTCCGGCGGCCACGGCGGCCACGGCAGCAACGGCAGCAGCCACGGCAGCCACGGCAGCGGCCACGGCGGCGAGCACGGCGACAACGGCCCGCGGTGGATCGCACCCAACCTGATCGTGGCCCACCGCGAAGAACTGCGCCAACACGCCAGCGGCGCGCTGGACCACATGGTGATCGACGTGATCGCCAGCTTGTTCGACCAGATCCTGGCCGACGCCAAGGTGCCGCCGCAGATGGCACGCCAGATTGCGCGGCTGCAGCTTCCGGTGCTGCGTGCGGCACTGGGGGACAACAGCTTTTTCTCGTCGCGTCGCCATCCGGTGCGGCGTTTCATCAACCGCATCGCCTCGCTGGGCACCGCGGTCGACGATTTCGAGGGCGACGAAGGTCGCGCCCTGCTGGCCCGCGTCACCAGCCTGGTGCAGGCCGTGGTTGACGGCGAGTTTGAGCAGATCGAGGTCTACGAGCAACAGTTGCAGGCGCTGGAGGACTTCATCGGCGACCAGGCCCGGGCTGCGCTGCTGGCCGCCGGTGCGGCCGACACGGTGCTGGCGCGCAAGGAAACGCAGCTGCGCGTGCAGCACCGCTTCGCGCAGGAACTCGAGACCGCGCTGCAGGGCCTGCCGGTGCCTGAATTTCTGCGCAGCTTCATGGCCGGCACCTGGAGCCGGGCGATCGCCAGCGCAGCGGTCGAGGAAGGCATCGACAGCGCGATGACGCAGCGCCTGCGCACGGCCGGCCGCGAGCTGGTGATGAGCGTGCAACCCAAGGCCACAGCGGCGCTGCGCCAGTTGTTCCTGCGCCAGCTGCCGCAGCTGATGAAGGACTTGAACACCGGCCTCGACCGCATCCGCTGCGCCGACGCAGTGCGCCGCGACTTCTTCGCCCAGCTGATGCCGGCGCACGCCGAATCACTGAAGGGCCAGGCCCTCAGCACGTTGGAGCACAACCTGCTGGCCAAGCAAGTCGACGGCGCGCTGGCCGTGCCGCTGCCGCGCGCAGCCGACCTGCCCGCCATCACCGCCAACAGCTCGGCCCAGACCTTGGCCACGCTGCAGGCGATGGCCTCACCCACGGCCTTCACGGCGGCCGAGGCCCGGGCGGTGGGCTTGGTCGACGAGGCCGCGGTCGACTGGAAACGCGCCGTCGACATCGACCCGGGCGCCGAGCCCGAGTTGACCGCGGTCGACCTCGACATCGCCGGCCTGCCCGCGCCCGAGGCGGTGGAGCCGAGCCGTGGCAAATCGCTGGCCGAGCATGTGCAGATCGGCTGTGCCTACCTGATGCAGCTGCAGGGCGAATGGCAGAAGGTGCGGCTGGCGCATGTCAGCCCCGGCCGCAGTTTCTTCGTCTTCAGCCATGGCGCCAAGCAGCGCGAAACGGTGTCGATGACCCACCGCATGCTGCTGCGCCTGTGCGAGGCCGGCCGCCTGCGGGCGCTGGAGAGCGCCTACCTGCTGGAGCGCGCCACCGCGCGCGCCCGGCGCCAGCTGGCCGAGCTTGCGGCCGAACTCGCGCCCAAGAAACGCTAGTTCAGGCCGCCGCCGGCCGTTCGCGCCTACCGTCGCGCTTACCGTTCGCGCCTACCGTCGCGCCAAGCGGCGCGCCATGCGGATCGCAGCGACCAGGCTGCTGGCATCGGCGCGGCCGCTGCCGGCGATGTCGAACGCCGTGCCGTGGTCAGGGCTGGTGCGCACGAAAGGCAGGCCCAGCGTGACGTTG
>JAYVDE010000544.1:0-3599 GCA_043749575.1 Burkholderiaceae bacterium
GACATAGCCGCCCACGCCGCAGAAGTCGGTCTGCATGTCGATGATCAGCAGCGCGGTGTTGGCCGCGCGCAGGTCGCCGTCGAAGGGCCAGGCGTAGGGCGTGCTGGCAAGGGTGGGCATGCGATCTGTCGCTCAGGCGCGCTTCAGGGCCGGGGTGGGCGCATCCATCACCGGGTTGGCCTCGGGCCCGCAGTAGGCGCGGTGGGGCGGCGCAAAGCCGCAGGAGCTGCCGTCGGTCACCGCCACCGTGGCCTCCCAGGGCCACTGGAAGTTGCCGGCCACCATGTCCTGCATGAAGGTGTAGGGGCAGTCCATCGCGCCACCGGCCACCGCCACATAGCCACGGTGCCAGAGCTGATAGGGGTTGTTCTCAACGCCCCAACCGGCACGCGCCTCGCGCACCAGGTCTGGCCGCAACTCGGCGCTGATGATCTCGTCGGCGCGGCCGCCGCCCTGGGTGATCACGGTGCCGTCGAAGTTGCAGAACATCGCCTCGCCCATCGAATCGAAGCTGCCGTCCGACCCGCACAGGCAGACGCTGGCGGTGATCGCGAGGTTCTGAAACGCATTCGCCTGGTTGGTGATCTGCCAGGCGTGGCGGATCGGCGCGGTATAGCCTGCTGTGCGCAAAATGATCTCGGCGCCCCGGTAGGCGGCCTCGCGCGCCATCTCGGGGAACATGCCGTCGTGGCAGATGATCAAGCCCAGCTTGACGCCCTTGGGCCCCACGCACACCGGCACGCCCAGGTTGCCAGGCTCCCAAGGCTCGACCGGCACCCAGGGGTGCAGTTTGCGGTAGTACAGCTGGATGACGCCCTGGTCGTCGATGATCAGGCCGCTGTTGTAAGGGTTGCCGGCGGGATTGGTCTCCATGATCGAGAAGCAGCCCCAGATGCGGTGCTGCACGCAGGCCGCCTTGAACGCCGCCACCTCGGGCCCATCGAGCGAGACCATCAGCTCGGGCGCGGTGCTCATGCTCAGGCCGTGCAGCGCGTACTCGGGGAAGACCACCAAGTCCATCGTGCCCAGGTTGCGCCGCGCCTTGCCGACCAGCTCGCAGATGCGTTGCGTCTGCGCGGCCAACTGCGCCGGCGTCTCGATCAGCGGCAGCTGCATCTGCACCAGGCCGACCACCACGCCGTTGGCCGATTTGTTCAATCCACCCAGACCGCTCATCTTAAAACTCCCAATTCCATCGGTGCGCCCTTGATCGAGCGCTGGGTTGAACAAGTGGCCACCAGGATCGCCAGCGTCAGTGCATAAGGCACGGCGTTGAACAGGTAGTAGCCACCGCTGATGCCCACGCTCTGCAGCGCCGGGCCGATCGCCCCCGCGCCGCCAAACAGCAGCGCCGCGCCCAGGCAGCGCCACGGGCTCCAGCGCGCGAAGATCACCAGCGCCACCGCGATCAGGCCCTGGCCGCTGGACAGGCCCTCGTTCCAGCTGCCCGGGTAGTACAGGCTGAGCGAGGCGCCACCCAGCCCGGCGATGAAGCCGCCGGCGGTGGTGGCCGCGATGCGAACGCCGTTGACCGAATAGCCCAGCGCCTTGGCGGCGTCGCTGCTGTCACCGGCCATGCGCACCACCAGGCCCCAGCGGGTGTTGGCCAGGCCCCAGGCCAGCAAGCCGGCCAGCGCCACGCCGATGGGGAGCAGCGCGTTGATCGACAGCGCGCTCTGCACGCCGGGCGAATCGCTCCAGCCACCGAGCGCGATGGCAGGGATCTGCGGCGCCTGCGGCTGGATCAAGCCCTTGCCGAAATAAAACGCCAGGCCGGCACCCAGCAGCATCAGCGCGATGCCGGTGGCGATGTCGGAGACCCGGTTCAGCGAGCACAGCAGGCCGTGCAGCAGCGCCAACGCCGCGCCGCTGCAGCCCGCCAGCAGCACGCCCAGCCAGGGTGAGCCACTGAGGTAGGCGCCGCCGAAACCGGCCATCGCGCTGAACACCAGCACCCCTTCCAGCCCCAGGTTGATGCGGCCGGATTTTTCGGTCAGGCATTCGCCCAGGCTGACGAACAGGAAGGGCGTGCCCACCCGCACCGCGCCGCCGATGATGGCCAGCAAGAGGTCGAGGCCGATGTCCAGGTTCACGGCAGCGCCCTCCCCTGCACGGCCACCAGGCGCGGTTTCGCGAAACTCGGCAGCGCCAGCTGGAACAGCCGGCCCCGCAGCGCCTCGGCGGCCAGGATGAAGACGAAGGCAAAGCCCTGCAACACCAGCACGCTGGCATCGGGCAGGCCCATGCGCCGCTGCAGCAGGCTGCCGGCCGCCGCAAAGCCGCCGAACAGCAAGGCCACCGGCGGAATCGCCCAGGGGTTGTGCCGCGCGACGAAGGACACCAGGATGCCGGTGTAGCCCAGCCCGGCAATCACCGAGGCGTTGGCCGCGTTGTGCACCGCCGCCACCTCCAGCGCACCGGCCAGCCCGGCGCAGGCGCCGCCCAGCGCGCAGGCGCCGACGATCAGCCGGTCGGTCGGCAGGCCCACCAGCCGCGCGGTGCGGGCGTTGCCGCCGACCACCCGCAGTGCGAAACCCGACGCGGTGAAGCTCAGCCACAGGCCGGCGGCCAGACACAGCAGCACGCCGATCAGCAGGCCCCAGTGCACGTCGCCCAGTACGCTGTCGGGGGCGATAGCGCCGATGCGCAGGCCCTCGCCGAGCGACCGGGTGCTGGGCTTGTTCAGGCTGGCCGGGTCGCGCATCGGGCCTTCGACCCAGTGTTTGAACAAGGCGATCGCGATGTAAGCCAACAGCAGGCTGGAGATGGTCTCGTTGACACCGCGCCACTGGCGCAAGGCGCCGGCCGCCGCCACCCAGGCTGCGCCCAGCAGCGCGCCGGCGATCAGCACCAACGCCGTGCCGACCGATCCGTTCAGGCCGGGCAGCAGATAAGGCAGGCCGGCGCAGCCCAGCGCGCCCAGCACCAGCGCGCCCTCGCCGCCGATCACCGTCAGGCCAGCGCGCGCCGGCAGCGCCACCGCCAGCGCGGTCAGCATCAGCGGCGCGGCACGCTGCAGCGAGTTTTGCCACGAAAACGCATCGCCGAAGGCACCGCGCAACAGCAGCGACCAGGCCTCGGTCGGGCTGCCGCCGCCGAACCAGACGAACAAGCCGAACAGCGCCAGCGCCGCAGCCAGCGCGCCGACGGGCAACAGCACGGCCTCGGCGGGGCCGTGCCAGTTTCGCGAAATGTGGCGCGAAACGCCGCTCATCGTGGTGGCCCGGCGGGGGTGTGAATCAGCCCGTGGATCAGACCTTGCCGATCACGCCTTCGACCAAGTAGTTCATGCCTTCCAACTCGAGGTCGGTCTGCTTGAAGGCCTTGCCCTTGGCGATGACGACCTTGCCGGTGTTGTCCTTCAACTCGCCGGCAAAGATGTCGAAGCTGCCGGCCATCATCTTGGCGCGCACCGCCTCGGCGTTCTTGCGGGCCCCTTCACTGACCATCGAACCGTAGGGCGAACTCTTGACGAAACCGTCCTTGAGCCCACCGCGCACGAAGTTCGGGTGCGGCTTGCCGGTCTGCGCCGCGTCGATGATCTGCTTGTAGGCGGTAAACCAGTTCCACTCGGCGCCGGTCAGGTAGGCATTGGGCGC